>CAZHHY010000075.1:0-8805 GCA_964532375.1 uncultured Muribaculaceae bacterium | reverse complement strand
TTTCAAGAGGGCTCATACGAGTTTAAACCTCTGCAAAAGCTAGTTATGAAAGAGGGTATAATAATATCTAACAACAAGCCTATAAAAGAAATTAGAGATTACTACCTAAGTAATTTAGAGTCTCTTAACCCAACACAAACAAGAATAATAAACCCACATTTTTATAAAGCAAATATATCTGACAATTTGTACGATCTTAAAAATAATTTAATAGACACACTTATAAAAGAGATTAAAGATTATTATGAAACAAAATAAAAGAGCTCATGTAGTAGTAGATATGCTCTACGATTTTATAGATGGCTCTATGGCCTGTCATAATTCACAAAGCGCAGTTGATAAAAGCATTGCCTTTATTAATAAAGACCCAAATCTAGCTGTTTTTTATATTGCCGACTCGCACCCAGCCAATCACTGTTCGTTTATAGAGAATGGAGGAATATGGCCTGCTCATTGCGTTGTAGGTACAAAGGGGCAAGAGATACATCAGAAATATTATCAGTTAGTTCAAGAGGCTGCTCAAAGGCCATTACAAAATAACATCCTAAAAAAGGGAGAAAACCCTGCTTTTGAACAATATTCGGGATTTGAAGCAATATCGCCTTTAGGCCAAACATTAGAGTCTATTCTAAGAGAAAACAGTAATGGCCAGGTCTCTATAAGTGGAATCGCTACCGAATATTGCATTAACGCTACAGCGACAGATCTAAAAAACGCAGGATTTAAAGTAACAATTATAAAAGATGCGCTAGCATATGTAGATTATGATGGCCATTTAAAGACCCTTGACAACCTTAAAGAAATTGGTATTAATGTAGAATAATAATTAAGCTTATGATGTATATCGGCTTAGATCTTGGCGGAACTAAAGTTTCTGGAGCTCTTTTTACAGAGAACAACACTATGTTATTTAGTGAAACAATGTACTTAGATGGTAGAGAGGGCGATTCTGTTGTAGAACTTATTTTTACCCTCTGCGATAAAATTATAGATAGGGGCGGTATCAAAAGCGACCATACTAAGAATATAGGGATTTGCGTTCCCGGCATTGCCTATTCCAAAACGGGTAAGGTTTGGGCTCCTAATATTCCCAAATGGGATAATTATCCATTAAGAGATAAGCTTTATGAACGATATACAAATTCTAATGTAATGGTAGAGAGCGATCGTACTTGCTATATTCTTGGCGAAGTGAGCCAAGGAGCAGCAAAAGATTGTGAAAATGCCATTTTTATTGCTGTTGGTACTGGTATTGGAGCAGGAATACTAGTAGATGGAAGAGTGCTTCATGGAGCATCAGATATAGTAGGCGCCACCGGTTGGATGGCACTATGGCCACCATATAACACCGAGTGGGACTCTAGCGGTTGCTTTGAAAGTAACGCTTCGGGTGCAGGCATTGCCACTCAAGCAATCAAATTAGTAAAAGAGGCTATCTCAAAAAGAGAAAAGAGCGGTTTGTTGGGCAAATATCCTTTAGCTCAAATTACATCTAGAGAAGTTTTTGCAGCATATAAAGAGCATGATCCCATTGCAGTACAAGTGATTAACAGAGCAATAGAGTTGTGGGGAATGGCAGCTGCAAACTTTGTGAGCCTGTTCAACCCACAAATGATTATATTTGGTGGGGGCATATTTGGCCCTGCTGCCAATTTGATAGACCATATATACAAAGAGGCAACAAAATGGGCACAACCAATAGCTATTAAACAGTGCCAATTTGCTGCTACAAAACTAGAAGATACAGCAGGCCTATATGGCGCAGGAGCCATAGCTAGACTTGGCCAACTTAAAACCACAAACACATCAACAAAATAACTTTATGAAGCAAAGATTAAAAAAAGCACCAGTCCTTGCTGCTGGATTCTCTGGAATGGTATTTTTTGGAGTTGCATTTGTGATAATGGGCGCAGTGCTTCCTTCGTTAATCAGCAAGTTTGAATTAAATACAGCCGCGGCTTCTACCCTTGCAGGGCTTCTTCCTCTTGGTATCCTTCTTGGTTCAATTTTTTTTGGCCCAATTATAGATAGGTTTGGTTATAAAACACTTATAATTGTCTCAAGCATAATTACCATTCTAGGGTTAGAGATGCTAGCATTTGCTGGTACAGTACAATGGATTAGATTCTCAATTTTCATCATTGGCGTTGGAGGGGGCATACTTAATGGGCTAACCAATGCACTAATTTCAGATATTTCAGATGACTCTAACAGAGCATCTAACCTTAGCATTTTAGGGGTATTTTATACTGTAGGCGCAATTACAATTCCCTTTCTATTTGCAACTCTCTCCAGAACACTATTATACAACACCATAGTAAGTTACACTGGTCTTATTATGACACTACCAACTCTCTACTATTTCTTTGTAAAGTTTCCAGAAGCAAAATTCAAACAAGGCATACCTCTATTAAAAATAGCAGCAATGGCTAAAGAGCCATTTTTGATTATTATGAGCTTCATTCTCTTTTTTCAGAGCGGAATGGAAGGGATTAGCAATAACTGGATTCCCACCTATTTAGAGAGTGAATCGGCAATCGAACCACATATTGCTATGTATGCACTAACCTCAATTATTTTAGGAGTTGGTGTAGGCCGAGTTGTTTTAGGTTATTTGCTTCGCAAAATTTCAAAGCAGATTGTGCTTATCTCTAGTATGCTTGTCTCTGCTAGTGGGATTCTCACAATTGTTACCGCTAACTCCCGGGTATTAGAGTTCTCCTCTACTTATCTTTTAAATCCTTTCTTAATAGGCACATTCCTCCTTGGGCTTGGATTTGCATCTACGTTCCCTGTGATACTTGGCCAAATTGGAGAGAGGTATAAAGAGATCTCTGGCACAGCATTTAGCTTTGCACTTGTAATTGCCCTTACCGGCAATGTGTTACTTAATTTGTTTGTAGGGGTTGTCTCACTTAGCAACCTACTTTATATTGTACTTTTTTGTACAGCAGTTATTATATTACTTTACTCGATTAGTTTATCTTTAAAAAAATAAAAATTATGTTAGCATTAGAATGGTTAAAAAACGCAAGAGCGGTAATGTCAAGTATAGAAGAGAGCCAGCTAGAAAATATTAAAAAAGCGGCAACTCTAATGGCAGATTCAATCGAAAAAGGTAGATGGGTACACACATTCGGATGTGGGCATGCAACAATACCTGTAGAAGAAATGTATCCACGTATAGGCGGTTTTGTAGGGTTTCACCCTATTGTAGAACTCCCTCTTACATTCTTCACCCGAATTACAGGCGAGATGGGCATTCATCAATTTCTCTTTTTAGAAAGAGCAGAAGGGTATGGCGATGCAATAATGAAATCCTACAACTTCAATCCAAATGATACAATGTGGATTTTTTCCCACACAGGAATCAACAATGTTAATATAGACATTGCCCTAAACGCAAAAAAGCTTGGTATGAAAGTTATCGTTTTTGGCTCAGCTGCAGAATCGGTAGGCAAAACACCTAGGCACTCTTGCGGAAAAACACTATTTGAACTTGCCGATATAGTTGTAGACTCTTGTGCTCCACTTGTAGATGCCAGCGTTCCTCTAAAAAATCATTATGACAAAGTGGGTCCAGTCTCTACTATGGCGTTTATCACTTTAGTTTGGATGACAGTAACAACTGTAGCAGAAATCCTTGCCGATAGAGGAGTAAAACTTCATATTCACCCCTCTCACAATGTACCAGGAGACACAACTGCACATGACAGATTAGATGCTTGTATTGACGAATATAAAAAAAGAGTAGCAGGCATATAAAAACAAACTAGCTGATATGGTGCACTTTAGCATAATGAGTATCAGTTTGGAATATTTTTTGTATGTTTGCGCCTTGTTATGAGCAGAACAATGCCCAAAATGAAGAAAAAACAGATAATGAGCATTACGACTTTACTAGCCGTAGTGCTCATGTACATTCCTACCATAACCAATGCTCAAGATACCACTCTAATTGCCGCTGACTCTCTAGTTCTAACGAAAAAAGAGCAAAAAATATTAGATCAAAAAGAACGCTTTGCTCTAAAAAAAGCAACAAGAGAGAAGAGAGACAGCGTAAAATATACTAGAGACAGTACTAGATGGTCTCAACCAAGAATTCTCAAAACCTATATAATAGCAGATTCCCTAAAGTATAAAAGACTTATTACATGGAAACACGATGCTCTGTTCAATAACATAGAGCTATTGTCTCCTGATACTACATATAATGATAACTTTCAGGTTTATCCATTTATGAGAAACGATGTGGGGGCAACATATTTGGGAGTATCGGGCTCTGCCACTCAAACCCATAATTTTTTCAAACGTGAAAAGCTAAGCATATTTGAGCCATTTGAACCATATTTAAACTATAGTTATACACCAGAGAGTGTTCCATTTTATAATGTAAAAACTCCCTATACAGAGCTTGCATACTGGGGAACCTTATTTGCAAACAGAGACAAAGAAGAGAGCAATATTAAATTTATGCACACTCAAAATCTTTCACCCTCTTTTAATCTCAATTTTACATATAGAAGATATGGTGGTAAAGGATTATTACAGAAAGAAGATACAGATAATAGAACACTAACCATAACTGCCAACTATATTGGAGAAAAGTATGTAATGCATGGTGGGTATATCTCTCAAAGTGTTAAGCGTACAGAGAATGGCGGAATTATAGATGACAGCATGGTTATTGACACAACCTTAGAAGATAGTAAAGACCTAGCCTACCGCTTACAAAAAGCCAATAATCACCTTAAACGAAACACCTTCTTCATAACCCAAAGCTATGGGATTCCAATCCGTTGGTCTAAAAAAGACACTCTAGCCGCCGGCGAAGGAACTGTAACCTATTTTGGTCATACATTCGACTACTCTACATACAGTAAAAAATATACAGACGAAATAGATTTAGAAGACTCCACTGCTAGAAACTTTTACAATAACATTTTTTTACTCTCTCCTACCTCCAGCAATGACTCTATTAGAGCAAGCAGTCTTGAAAATAAATTCTTTATCCGAATTCAACCTTGGGCAAAAGATGCTGTTATCTCTAAGTTAGATGGAGGTATTGGGCATCAATTCATGAGCCTATATAACTTTAAACCTAACTACTATACTCAAGGTAAAAGTAACGATATATATAATAATCTTTTTCTCTTTTTTGGAGCAGAAGGTAATTTTAAAAAATATTTCCGATGGGATGCAAACGCACGCTACAACCTATCTGGTTATTACGCAAATGATTTTAGTTTAGATGGCAAAGCAGGTCTCTCTTTCTATCCTCACAAAGAGGGTATTCACCTTACTGCTAAAATTAATTTGGAGAACAAACGTCCTAATTGGTTCAATAATTCATACTTCTCCAATCATTATCAATGGGAAAATAACTTTGACAACATAATAGAAACCACCCTTGAAGGGCATCTAGAAATACCGCATTATAAAATAAGCGCATTCGCTGGTTATTCCATAATAAAGAACCCAGTATACTATGGTATCCAAGGAAATATTGCCCAACACAAAGATATAGTAACAGTATTAGCTGCCTACATTCAGAAAAACTTCAAACTTGGTTTTCTACACCTAAATAACAGGGTACTCTTTCAAATGAGCTCAAATAAAGAGATCATACCGCTTCCGGAAATAAGTGCAAATCTTAAATACTATATGCAGTTCCAATTAGTTAAAAATGTTCTAACTGCACAAATTGGGGCCGATATTACATTTAACTCCCCATACTACGCACAAGCATACAGCCCAGCTTTAGGAATCTTCCATAATCAAAACGATCGTAAAATTGGTAACTACCCCTATTTAGATGCGTTCGTTAATTTACAATGGAAAAAAGCTAGCATTTTTGTTAAGTATCTAAATGCTTCGCAAGGCTGGCCGGACGGCGATTATTTTTCATCACATCATTATATCAGGCCCGAGTCTACCATTAAGCTTGGCATTCACTGGCCATTTTACGTTAAATAGTCATGAGCCACACTAGGCCAATTATTAAGTTTATTTTTGCACTAGCATTTGTTTTGCTTCACCCCATCCTTTCATCATACGGCGAGGGACAGGGTAGCGAAAGATTCAATTATTTGCTAGAAGGGCAAGATCTTAAAGCAATGGTAAACATCAAAGGCGGAATGTATCTAAAGCAAGGGCATCCTGTAGGATTCCATTTCGAACTTTTAAACCAATTTGCTTCACATCAAAGATGCGATATAAGAATTGCCCCCTCGCAAGAGAACAACCCTTGGGATCTTCTTATAAACGGCAGTATAGATATTCTAGTAGTAGACTCTGCAAAAGACACTATTCCCGACGAATATTCCGATAGAGTAATTTCTAGTCTAGAACTAAACCGTAGCGATCAAGTATGGGTAGTAACAAAGGAAAATTATCCAATGTTACAAAACATGAATTATTGGTTTGGCTATTTTAATCAAACAAAAGAGTATAAAGCTCTTGAAGAGAAATATTATCGTCAATATAGTAGATTGACATTCCCAAATGGCCCAGTATCTGTACTCTCGCCTTACGATCAAATCATAAAAGAGTATGCAAAATCTATTGGTTGGGATTGGCGCCTACTTGCTTCTCTTATTTATCAAGAGTCTAAATTCTCTGTAAGTGCAAAATCTCACCGAAACGCATATGGGCTAATGCAGGTGTTGCCAGCTACTGCCAAGCGATATAACATAGAAGATCTATACGATCCCGAGCAAAACATTAGAGCAGGCACACAATTTATTAAAAGACTTATAAACCTTTATAATAGATCTGAAATAGATTCTGCCAACAAAGTGAAATTTGTACTTGCTGCCTATAATGCAGGAGAAGGACGCGTAGAAGATATAAGACGAGCTGCTAAACACAAATCAGTTAATGCAAATGAATGGGACAGTCTAAAAACAGTAATCCCATATATGAATCTTAAAGGAGAACTACCAAAAGACCTTCTTAAGCATGGTAATTTTAAGGGTATTGAAACTCTCAATTTTGTAGATGAAATCGTAAATAGATACGAAAATTACAAAATGCTAGTGAAAAAATAGTCGCTATTTTTAGAATATCTATTTTACTCGAAGCGTTTTCTCTGGGCTTATCTTAGATATAAATAGAGAGGGTACCATCAAAAGCAATATAATTATTGCAATTGCTCCAATATTGAGTAATGCTACCTTGTACCAATTAATAAATACTGGCACATGATCTACAAAATAGCTTACTGGGTCTAAAGGAATAACTTTATAGTATTGCTGAACAAAGATCAATATAAATGCTACAATGTTACCAATTGCCATGCCCCCTAAAACAAGATACAAAGCTCTTATAAGGAAAATTTTATGAATTGCAGAGTCTCTCATGCCAAGCGATTTGAGTACCCCAATCATCGAGATTTTTTCAAATAGCAAAATGAGCAACCCCGAAATCATATTGAACCCAGCCACCGCAAGCATTAGAAGCATTATTATTAGCACATTAAAATCTAATAGCCGTAACCAATCGTATAGATGAGGGAACAGTTCGTTTACCGTTGTTACAAAATAAGATTCGTTTATAGCAGATTTCTCAATAACATCTTCAATAATTGTTGCCGTTTGGCCAATGTCATACCCACCTTTAAGCTTAATTTCTAAACCCGATACCTCATTGGTGCCCCAGTCATTAACACTTTGCAATATATGCGAAGCAGTAATTAGTAAAGATTTATCTAGATCTTCTAATTGGGCATCATATATACCACTCAAAATAAATTTACGTATGCGAACATTATTATCTACAAAATAGATTAGTACTGGCTCTCCTACTTTATAGTTGAGCATATCTGCCATTCTGCGCGACATTAAGATTTGTGGATCTTTAAGTAATACCGAAGTTTGTGGTAGTGCTCCCTCTTTGAGCACTCCCTTAAAGAAGCTCCAATCAAACAAAGAGTCTACCCCTTTAATAACAACCCCTTGAATCTCTTCTTTCTGCTTTACAATTGCAGAGCGGTAAACATAGGGTTGTATAGCAGCAACACCCTCTAGTTTAATAAGAGCGTCTAAAAATGAAGGGTTAGAGAGAACTGGGTATTGGCTGGTTGTTATTTCTACACCAGGGCTATGAAGCATAATCTCTCCAGAAAAACCAGATGTTTTATTTTTAATCTCTTTTTTAAAACCATCAGAGATTGTGATTGAGAGTATCATTACCATAATACTCACAGCCACAGAAATACCGGCAATAAATGTACTCCCACCGGCAAGACCTTTTTTTGTGGTGTTTTTTTGCCACAAAGTTTTAGCAATAAAGAAATTTGTATTCAATAATTAAAAAATATTATTATATTTGCCTACTGTTAATCATTACTTAACCTAATTACTTAACTTCAACCTCTGTGATCATCTGATTATAGAGGTTTTTTATAGATACTTTTGCCCACCAATTAGTGATACAACCCTATCTAATCTACTCGCAACATACTCATTATCATTTTTCTTATAAATGAATGAAAGGAACTCTGCATAGATAGCCAACAGATCTCTCTCTTGGTCTACCCTTAATAACTCTGGATTATATGATATTTTTATATCTTCAAAAAACTGCTTTAGTGTATCTTCCAAGAATATAGCTCCTTGCTTAAACACGTTTAGATAAAAAAGAATCCTCCCCGAATTGTCTAAGTAGACTGGAACAAACCCACC
Source organism: uncultured Muribaculaceae bacterium (assembly GCA_964532375.1). Lineage (GTDB taxonomy): Bacteria > Bacteroidota > Bacteroidia > Bacteroidales > UBA932 > Bact-08. The sequence continues at coordinate 121 of CAZHHY010000075.1, read as the reverse complement.
AGGAAAACTCAGCGGATATATGGGTAACCCAACTGCACCAGCCATTAGAAAGTAAGACAAGGTAACCGTAACCGGGTTGCCAACTCTTGAAAGCAATACTCTATCTATTAAAGCTCCTTCT
>CAZHHY010000074.1:0-8969 GCA_964532375.1 uncultured Muribaculaceae bacterium | reverse complement strand
CTATAGCACTAGCAAAAATGATTGGGTTATTTTTTACTAATCGCGACAAAAATGGCTTTATAGAATCTTGGGTATAGCGCCAGATTCTAACATCCACGAAAGATTATTGGGTAGCATCTCTGCAGGTTTAATAATCTCTTCTATCTTTTTAATGGTGTTCTCTGCCAAAAAAATAGCGTTGGTGCGAGCATCATTTTCAATTTTAGATCTAGTAAAATAGTAGTAGGTAGAGAAAATAGCACCACCAAGCAAGATTGTAAAAAATAAAATGCGGATAATTATTTTAAATGCAAGGCTGTTCCTTTTCATACTATAACTATTTTGTAACTAATTATATACGCTATTGCTATTTTAAACTACTTTTATAAAATTCCTCTATTGTGAGCTATATCTTACTATTACCAGAGTTCAACTTAACTAGTTCTAGTGCACGTTCAAAATCGTATTGTAGCAACCCCCCTTTTTGGACCTCTTTATAACCAGGAGTAATAACCTCTAACACTCTCTCTAACATCCACCTCTGGTGGGGCTTGTTGTTGGAAAGGTGTGCCTGTTTCATCTTCTGAACTCTAAATCTATAGTGTACTCTTTGTTACCACCTGCATATTCCCACCCTTTAAGAGTAGCCAATACAAATTTTTTAAGCGACTCTTTTTTAGTTTTATAGGTATCTTCTAAACAATAGAGGCCATCTTCTGGAACATCATATCCATAATTTGCAAAGTAAAACTTATTAAGCTCATCTTCGTTTACACCGCTATTTATAATTTGGTCATACTCATTAAAGTTCATAACAACCAATGCATCAACTCCACCCATTAAGAAAAGATTAATACTATTTAGAATAGGAACTACCTCCATCTCTATTGCCTTCTCTTTCATAAATGCATAAAGAATATCGTCGAATCCACTGCTCCATATCCCAATTCTTTTTCCCCGTAGCTGTTCTATAGTGGCAATACCACTCTTTTTCTTAGTTACCATCATTAGAGCCGAGTGTTGCGATAGTTGACCTATGTTCACCAAAGGGAGCCCAGCTAACCGTAGCTCTATCCCATCCATAAGAAAAGACGAGACTATATGGGCTTTGCCATTTTTTAGAAAATCGAGAGAAGAGATCTGGGCACTTGGGTGCATAATCTCTACATCTAGACCAGCATCTTTGTAGAACCCTTGGTCTAGTGCTACATAGTATCCTGCAAACTGCGCCTGAGGAATCCAATGTGGAGAGAATACAATTTTTTCATTTTGTGCCTGCGCCAAATTTGCGAACAAAAGCAAGAACAAAATTATTACTCTACCTCTATGTTTGCTATCTCTATTTTTCAAGATTATAATTTTGAAGTTCTAGCTATTATATAGTAACTGCACAACAAACTGTCTATTTTTTTGCTCAACTCTAATATAAAAAAAGGGTAATTTTCATTTACAAGAGAGAGTAGATCTTACTCCTCAATTTTAAGATCTTGGAGTGCTAATATGTGCCCGTCGTTTGGTGTGGTGGCTACAATCCTTACGCTTTTTACCGCCTCTTTAGGGTAGAGAACTGCTGTGTTCAACTCAATCTCTGTTCTTTCTGTATAGTTCACTCCATCGTAACTAAGCTCGGCATAACCATCTGTTACTCCATAAAATGTGATATTAGGAATTCCTGTCTCTACAGTTATTCTGCTACTCTTTACAGGGCTATCAAATTTATAGATGAAATAATCGCCTGCTTTTATCTTAGAACCGCTGCGGAAATATGTACCAAAACTGTAGTCGGTCACATTTTTAATTGGGAAACGGCTGTTCTCTGTCATAGAGGTCTCTATTGTGGTAACAGGTTTAAGATAAGAGTAATTGGCGTTTTCTGGTTGTACAGATATGCTCTTAATTTGATCTCTGTAAAATGTTGCAAAACGGAATTTTTGTGCCTTATCTGTAATTATCTCGCCTCTATAGAGTGGAGAATATATTGTAGGTTCGCTCTCGTCTGTTGTGTATCTTACAATAGCCCAAGGGTATGGAGCTGTAACCATAATAGCCCCGTTAATGTAAACTACTTTTGGAGGGTCCATCCTAAATTCAATTCCCATTTGAAACATTCTTTCGAAATGAGCAGTTGAGAGTCTATAGCTGAACTCATTGAACTCCTTATTCTCTGGCTGAGTCCAGCCAACCTCGGCAAGTGCTGCTATTCTTGGATATGCCTGATACTCCATAAATCTTGCTGGGCGGCCAAACAATTCGGCCCATAAACCACCTTGAACTCCCAGTATAAGTGCTTCTTGCTCTTGAGTTAAAGAAGGAAATTTTTTACCCGTTGCTAAGTTAATTTGCCCACTCGCTGTGGTTATTTGGGTGATTGCCGAGGCTGTTTGTGCGTTTGCACTAGCTATTTTTGAAGTTGGGTCTAATGAGTAAACTTTTTCCAAAGTTACTATTCCAGCCCAGTTGTGGCCCCTCTCTGCTGGAGATTGCTTCATATCTAAGTAGCAGTACTCTCCAGGCATCATAACTGTAGGTTGCCCCTTGGTAACAGATTCGATCCCTTTTGCTACGCTGCGCCAAGCATAAACTCTAGATTGAGGCAAGAGATCTCCCCCATCTAAGATCTCGTCCCAGCCAGCCATATGTTTGCCATGCTTCTCTACAATAGATTCCATTTTTCTTACAAAATAGTTGAGCAACTCTTCGTGCTTGACCATCCCTTTCTCTTTCATTAGAGCTTGGCAATGTGGGCATTTATCCCACTGCTCATAATTAACCTCGTCACCACCAATATGAAAATATTTAGAAGGAAACAGAGCTGCAACCTCTTTTATAATGTTATCTAGCATCTTAAAATTTAGAGGCTTACCTACACACCAAACGTTTTGCCCCTCTCCCTGCACACTCTTTCCGCTATCTTCTCCATCGCAACCCACCTCTGGATAGGCGGCTGTTACCGCCTTGCTATGGCCAGGAAGGTCTATCTCTGGAATTATCTCTATATGCCTCTCTGCTGCGTATGCAACAATCTCTTTTATCTCTTTTTGAGTATAGAAACCTCCATATCTGTGTTTACCAGACCCAAAAGCTGGGTCTAACACCTCATTCTCTCCCCTCCATGCCCCTAGTTCGGTTAGTTTTGGGTACTTCTTAATCTCTACTCTCCAACCATTATCGTCTGTTAGGTGCCAGTGAAACTTATTCATTTTGTGGAACGAGAGCCAGTTTATGAACTTCTTAACAGCATTGACATCAAAGAAAGTTCTAGAGACATCTAGGTGCATGCCTCTATATCCATATCTAGGGCTATCTTCTATCTCTACACCTTGCACAATCCAGGTTTCATGACCACTAGGGTTCCCAGAATAAATAGTTGGCGGTAACATTTGAAAGAGAGATTGAATGCCATAGAAAATTCCTGTTTGGCTAAATGCTTTTATGGTTATTCCTTGCTCTGTTACTTTTAGAGTATATCCTTCTTCTGGAATATCGCTAGATACAGAAAGATCTAAAATTATAAAATTTTGAGAAGGAACTTGCTTAACTTGTTCGAAATCAAATTTTGTAGCTCCTTTTAAAAAGCCCTGCATGTATAAGATATTTGCCTCAGTTTTTTCTGTGGTATAAATTACTGTGCCTTTGTTTAGGGTAAAGCTCTCTTTAGTAATAACTATTTTATTTGGTTTGGGAATAATAGTTATCTGAGCAGTCATAGTTACTGTCAAAATTATTGACATTAAAACAGTTGTTAATTTCTTTGTCATAATGATTACATTTTGTGACCATAAAGGTACTAAAATACTCAAAGATGGAGTTAAAATTGCTTATCTTCTCTAAAATACTTAAATTTGCGAACTCTAAAATTCGTATAATTCTTATAAAAAATGTCCGAAAAACTTAAATCTAAGATTCCTGAGGGGCCGTTGTCCGAAAAATGGACGAAGCATAAGTCTCAGATTCGGGTAGTGAGCCCGGCTAACAAGAGAAAGCTTGAGGTAATTGTTGTTGGTACCGGTTTGGGCGGAGCTTCGGCTGCTGCAGCATTGGGCGAGTTAGGCTACAATGTGAAGGTATTCTGCATTAGTGACTCTCCTAGAAGAGCGCACTCAATTGCTGCTCAAGGTGGAATTAATGCCGCAAAAAACTATCCAAATGACAATGACTCGGTTTACCGACTCTTTTATGACACTATAAAAGGCGGAGATTACAGAGCCAGGGAGGGTAATGTTTACCGCTTGGCCGAGGTGAGTAATGCTATTATAGACCAATGTGTTGCACAGGGAGTGCCTTTCGCTCGCGAATATGGTGGATTACTGGACAACCGCTCTTTTGGTGGTTCTCAGGTAAGCAGAACTTTCTATGCACGTGGCCAAACTGGCCAGCAGTTGCTATTGGGTGCCTATGCAGCTCTTAACCGTCAAATTCACTTAGGTAATGTAAAATCATATAACCGTAGTGAGATGTTAGATTTAGTTCTAATAGATGGAGAAGCAAAAGGTATTATAGTAAGAAATCTTGTAACAGGAGAACTTGAAAGACACGGAGCTCATGCAGTTGTAATAGCAACTGGTGGTTACGGTAATGTGTTCTTCCTATCTACTAATGCAATGAACAGTAATGGTTCAAGTGCTTGGCAGTGTTATAAGAAAGGTGCTTTTTTTGGAAACCCTTCATTTGCTCAAATTCACCCTACCTGTATTCCTGTTCACGGAGAGCAGCAATCTAAGCTAACTCTAATGAGTGAATCTCTTAGAAACGATGGCAGAATTTGGGTACCTAAAAAGAAAGAAGACGTAGAAAAAATTAGATCCAAAAAAGTATTAGCATCTTCCATCCCAGAAGAAGACAGAGACTATTATCTTGAAAGAAGATATCCTGCTTTTGGTAACCTTGTACCTCGCGACGTTGCTTCGCGTGCTGCAAAAGAGAGATGCGATGCCGGTTTTGGTGTTAACGATACTGGCTTAGCTGTTTTTCTAGATTTTAAAGCTGCTATTGAAAGACTTGGTAAACATGTAATTGAAGAGCGTTATGGTAACCTTTTCCAAATGTATGAGAAGATAACAGATGTTAATCCTTACCAAGAGCCTATGATGATCTATCCTGCTATTCACTATACAATGGGTGGTATTTGGGTAGACTACAACTTAGAATCTACTATTCCTAGCCTATTTGCAATTGGCGAAGCAAATTTTAGTGACCACGGTGGTAACCGCCTAGGTGCATCGGCACTTATGCAAGGTTTGGCCGATGGTTATTTTATCTTGCCTTACACAATTGGAGATTCACTTGCTAAGAAAATTCAGGTTCCTAAAACAGATACCAATCACCCAGCATTTGCCGAGGCAGAAAAGGGAGTTAAAGAAAAAATCGCAAAGCTCTTTGCAATTAAGGGTAAACAACCGGTAGATCATTTCCAGAAAATATTAGGCCACATTATGTGGGACAATGTTGGAATGGCTCGTAACGATAAAGGGCTAAAAGAGGCAATTATTAAAATTAAAGCACTTAGAGAAGAGTTCTGGAAAAATGTATATATTCCAGGTGCGAATGATGAGTTTAATCAAGAGCTAGAGAAGGCATTAAGAACTGCCGATAATCTTGAGTTAGGTGAACTTATGGCTAAAGATGCTTTAAATAGATTTGAGTCTTGCGGAGGTCACTTTAGAGAAGAGATGCAAACAGAAGAGGGCGAAACTAAACGTGACGATGAGAACTTTATGTATGTAAGTTGCTGGGAGTATACAGGCGATGCAAAAGAGCCTGTTATGCACAAAGAGCAACTAGATTATGAGTTTGTACAAGTAGCTACCAGAAATTACAAAGATTAAGTATTTATTAGATATGGACTTTACACTAAAAGTATGGCGCCAAAAAAGCGCAAAAGATAAAGGATATTTTGGAACATATCAGATAAAGGATATTTCTCCAGACAGCTCTTTCTTAGAGATGATGGATATTCTTAATGACCAATTAGTGCGTGAAAACATAGACCCTGTTGCAGTAAACAAAGGTTGCAAAGGCGATGGCCCTGCTGCTTTTGACCACGACTGCCGCGAGGGTATCTGTGGAATGTGCGCTCTGTATATAAACGGAAGAGCTCACGGCCCAGACGACGACATTACTACTTGCCAATTACATATGCGCAAGTTTAAAGATGGCGAAACTATTACTATTGAGCCTTGGCGTTCTGCAGGGTTACCTGTTATTAAAGACCTTGTAGTTAATAGAAATGCTTTAGATCAAATTTTGCAAGCGGGTGGTTACGTTTCTGTAAATACAGGCGGAGTTCCCGATGCTAATACTATTCCTATTCCAAGGGAGAAGGCCGAGGAGAGCATGGACGCTGCCTCTTGTGTAGGTTGTGGTGCTTGTATTGCAACTTGTAAAAATGGATCGGCAATGTTGTTTGTTTCTGCAAGAGTTAGCTCTCTAGCGTTGTTACCTCAAGGTAGAATTGAAGCAGCTCGTAGGGTAAAAGCTATGGTTGCTAGAATGGACGAACTTGGTTTTGGCGCATGTACAAACACTCGTGCTTGTGAAATGGAGTGCCCTAAAGGAATCTCAATTACCCATATTGCACGTATGAACAGAGAGTTCTTACTAGCTAAATTTAAAGACTAACTAATGCTATTTGGTGTTTAATACACAAAATAATATATTAAAAAAAGAGGCATTCTGTATAGAGTGCCTCTTTTGTTTACTGTATAAAATTTTAATGCAAATTTTTAATAACCTTTTCGGTACGCCCCCACCCCTTCAAACTTTTGGATAAGCTCGTTATATACCGCTGGTGTATCATCTTGTTCGGTTAGCATTCGGTAGAGTATAGCCATTAGGTATTCGCGTTGGTAGTAGAGTTCTAAACGTAAATTATCTGAAGCGCCACCAATACCTTCTGGAAACATACTGTTATGGATGCTAAAAACGGCGTTGTCTTGCACGAAAGTGCCCTGGACTGGTAATGGAACATCGTTAAAGGTAAACTCTGCAATATTAGGCATTCTAAAGGTTATCTTTTGTGGCTTCATAAGTTCTCTTCTAATCTTCTGAAGATTATCTCCAAGAAATTTAAGCGTATTTGGGTGCTCGGTAGCAACAATAGGGCTGTATACAATGTATACCATTACCCCAGCGGTATCTAAGTCCCAGTTTCCTGTAAGTACGATGGGCTCTGCTTCTTTATTGCACCCTGTAGAAGATAGAAGTACTACTAGTAAAGCAAAGAGTGCAAGTATTGAAATGTGCGATTTAATTTTAGAAACTTTCATTTTGAGATTATTGTTAACCTTACAAAAGTATACATTATTAACATTAATTCTATTAATTTTGTAAAAATTGAAATTGTATGGAATTTTTTACCACTTGCAACGGATTGCCTCTGCACGTTTCTGATTCAAAGAAAGGCGATACTGCTATTATCTTATTGCATGGCTATTTAGAGACGTTATATATTTGGGAGGAGTTTGCTACCCTACTCTCTTCTTGCTTTAGAGTTATCTCATTAGACTTACCGGGACATGGCCTTTCTGGGACATATCCTATAAACACAATGGGAAATTGCGCCCTCTCTATTGCTAGTGTAATGGATAAGTTGAAGATAGATAAGGCTTGGTTGGTGGGGCATTCAATGGGTGGTTATGTTGCAACTGAGGCTATTAAATCTTTTCCAGAGCGGTTCTTTGGCCTTATAATGATGAACTCTACCCCATTTGCCGATTCTCTAGAGAAAAAAGAGAATAGAGACAGAGAGATTGCACTTATTAAGCAGAACAAACTCCTCTCTATTGTTAAACTCTCTATAGAAGATATGTTTGCTAAAGAGAATTTAAGCCGTTTTGAAGAGAAAATTATTGAGATAACAGAGATATCAGAAGTGCATGATCCCGAGGGAATTGTTGCTTCTGTCGAGGGCATGAAACAGCGAGTAGATAATACCAGTTTTCTTGCTAATTGCAAGCTCCCAATCTTATTCTTTTTTGGCGAGAAAGATAACTTTATTTCTATGGAAGCTGTTCAAGAGATTCAATCAAAGATTACTAATGCTTCATATGCTTTATTAAGTAATTCAGGACATAATGGTTTTATTTAAGAGCCAGCAGAGTGTGTCAAAAATATTCTTGAATTCACTAATCTCAACGCCAATTAATTAAAGCTCTTTTGTAACGATTATTATTAGGTTATTAAATATACAAATCATGAATAAATTTCTAATTCAATTTTTTTTACCCGTTATTTTTATTTTTGCTATGTCAAACACTAAACTTTATTCCCAGAAAAGGATGAGAGAATTCGGGATAGAAACTGGAATCTTTTCGCCAGGTAAATTTAATGCAATAACAGATGTACCTGGTGTTAAGGTGGGTCATAAGACTATTATTGATGGAACAGATATTAGAACCGGAGTTACTGCTATAATTCCACATGAAGGGAATATTTTCGCTCACAAAGTACCGGCTGCTATATACTCGGGTAATGGTTTTGGTAAAATTGCTGGTTATACCCAGGTGAAAGAACTCGGTAACATAGAGACGCCTATAATTTTAACTAACACTCTTAGTATATCTGCTGGCCTAGATGCACTTATAACATATACTTATGCTCAAAAGGGTAGCGATAATTTTGGTACTGTAAACGGAATTGTTGGTGAAACTAATGATGGTGGTTTAAATGATATACGTGCTAGGGTAGTTACTCCGGGAGATGTTCTAGAAGCAATTGCTAGTGCCACTAGCGGTCCTGTACAAGAGGGTGGAGTAGGGGCCGGCACTGGAACAATCTGTTTTGGTTTCAAGGGTGGTATTGGTACTTCTTCTAGAGTTTTACCTGAAACTCTTGGTGGTTATACAATTGGTGTTATTGTTCAATCTAATTATGGTGGAGTTCTAGAGATTGCGGGAGTTCCTGTTGGTAAAATATTGGGCCAATATGACTTTAAAAAGCACGTAGATATTACTGCCGATGGTTCTTGTATGATGGTGATAATAACAGATGCC
>CAZHHY010000073.1:6408-8987 GCA_964532375.1 uncultured Muribaculaceae bacterium | reverse complement strand
TTCTAGGCAAAGCCAATTATCGTGCAATTTATAAAGATTTTTTTAATAAACACTAATTGATTGATATTTCTCCACGTATACTTTTGGTAAGAAGTGTCTTAATTGTTTGATTACTATTATAATGACCCATTAAAAAAAATAATTTAGATATTGCAGCTTCGGTGGTACAATCGAACCCACCAACTACTCCTATTTTTTTTAGCATTATTCCTGTAGAATAGGCCTCCATATCTACGCTACCAGCATGGCATTGTGTTATGTTAAGCACAATAATTCCTTTAGAGGTTGCATTTGAGAGCAAATCTAAAAACCAAGTTTTGGTTGGAGCGTTTCCAGAACCATATGTTTCAAGTATTATAGCTCTTAGATTAGGGATCTCTAGAGTGCTTTTTATGGCAGCTTCAGAGATTCCTGGGAATATTTTCAAAATAGCAACATTGGTATTTATTGCAGTTTTAATATTTAGTTCTTTTCCCCATTCTTTAGGGTAGTTAATATAGGGAGTGTTATATTTGATATGTATACCTGCCTCGGCTAAACAGGGATAGTTAGGTGACCGAAAGGCTCTAAAGTTTTCGGCATTAAATTTTGTAGTTCTGTTTCCTCTGTATAGCTGGCTTTCAAAATAGACACATACTTCTGGAACCAAGGCTCTTCCACTAGAGGGGTCTCTTTCGGCTGCAATTTCAATAGAAGAGATTAAATTTTCTTTGCCATCTGTACGCAGCATACCAATTGGTAATTGGCTGCCTGTGAATATAACGGGTTTTTCTAGGTTCTCTAGCATAAAGCTCAATGCAGAAGCAGAGTATGACATAGTATCTGTCCCGTGAAGAATTACAAACCCATGATAACTGTTATACTTCTCTTTGATGAGTTTTGCAATATCTTGCCAAAAACTAGGTTCAATATCGGATGAGTCTATTGGAGGGAAAAAAGAGAAGGTATCTATTGTATGAACTATCTTTTTTAGTTCTGGAACCTCGGCAAGAATTTGATCGAAATTAAATGGAGAGAGTGCAAGAGTCTCTGGGTCTTGCTTCATTCCTATGGTTCCACCTGTATATATAAGTAGTATGTTTGCCTTTGTCATATTAAGCAAAGATAAATAATTTTTTTGCGTTTTCTGTTGTTCTTATTGCAACTTCATCTTCGGAGAGATTTTTTATTAGAGCTATTTTAGATGCAATATGCTCTAAATATGCAGGTTCATTTCTTTTTCCTCTAAAGGGCGCTGGAGTTAGCCATGGGGCATCTGTTTCGAGTAGTATGTTGTTTAAGTCAATTTTTTCTACTACTTCTTGTAATTTGCTGTTTTTGAATGTAACTACACCTCCAATTCCTACCATAAAATTGCCCAGTTTAAGAATTTCTTGATATGTTTGGTAACTACCAGAAAAGGCATGGAATACACCTCTTATGTTTAGGTGTTTGCACCTTGCTAAAGACTCCAATATTATATAAGTTGCATCACGAGAGTGAATAATTACTGGTAACCCTAGCCTAGAGGCTACTTTAAGTTGCTCTTCAAATACAAATATTTGCTGCTCTATAAACTCTTTTGACCAGTAGGCATCAATTCCGATTTCACCAATAGCTACGTAATTGCTCTTAGACGACTCTTCAATTATAAACTCTAACTCTTTTTTCCAGTTCTCTTTAACCGAAGTTGGATGGAGCCCTATGCACTTATATGCAAAGCCTTCCAACTTGTTGGCTACCTCTATCATTTTGGGGTGATAGGTACTATCTATTCCGGGCATTACTACTTTAGTTATACCTGCTTTTGATGCCCTCTCTATAACTTGGGTAAAGTCTAGATTAAAACTATTGTCGTATAGGTGTATATGTGAATCTATTAGCTCTTTCATTGTAGTATGTCTGTTCTATGAGTTTGAATATCGCCTTCCTGGAAGTGAAACAACTCTTCCCTCTAATTCAAGTTCAAGTAACAGAGAGGCCAACTTTAGCGCAGGTATTTCGGTTACTTGTATGAGATTATCAATAGTCAACTCATTATTAGAGCTCAAAGCTACCAATATTTTTTCTTTTTCTGAATCTTGTGGCCATAGAGAAGCCGCTTTGGCTATATGAGTGCCAGGTGTGTACCAGTTCATATTTATTGCAAATCTAAGTGCAGAGTGAAAAATGATTGCATTTTCCTCTGCTATTAACCAGTTACAACCAGCCGAATAGGGGTCAGATAATCTTCCGGGAACCGCAAAGACTTCTGTAAAATACTCTTTTGCTAGGTTTGCTGTAATCATAGAGCCGCCTCGCTCTTTAGACTCTACTACAATTAATGCTTGGGCTAGCCCAGCTATTATACGATTTCTTTGCAGAAAATTAATTTTAAAACCTTCGCATTGTCTGGAAAATTCTGTTACTATAGCTCCATTGCTACATATTTTATTGGCAATTGAAGTGTGTGCAACAGGGTATATTCTATCTAACCCACTTCCTAGGACTGCAACTGTTGGGAGGTTGTTCTCTAGAGCAGCAGTGTGGGCGGCTATATCAATGCCATATTCTATGCCACTAACAATTGCACATCCGGGTACTATTTTTGAGATAGCTCT
>CAZHHY010000073.1:0-6398 GCA_964532375.1 uncultured Muribaculaceae bacterium | reverse complement strand
TATGCAGTAGCTTTACGAGTACCTACTATGGAAACCATTTTATTTGAATTGAGGCAAAAATCGCCTTTTTTATATAAGACTATAGGGTAATCTTCGTACTCAAGCAGGATAGATGGGTATCCGCTTGCTGGGTTCGAATAACAGAGGATATCTATCCCTTCATTATTTGTCCACTCTACCTCTTGGTGGGCCTGTTCTAGAGTTTTAGGATTAGCTAAATCATTAATAAAACTATGCCCTTTACCATATCTTTCAATCAATTGTGTTTGCCCGAGGTTAAATAGAGCTTGGGCCGATCCCGTAAATGATAAAAGCTCTTTAGCTCTTTTTCCGTTATTGTTTAAGATACGATTTAGTGCAACTAAGCATATTTTTTCATTTTTGTCCATTGATAAGATATTTTACATGTGGTTTTTAGATCTCTTTCTCACATTGCACAAAAATAAAAGGCAGAGGTGTATCTCTGCCTTTAAAAGGTATAATTATTGAGTTAAATTAGATAATTATTTAGATAATCAGGAGTGCATCGCCATAAGTGCCAAATTTATACCCTTCTTTTAAAGCTACGGTATATGCTTTCATTACGTTATCGTACCCTCCAAATGCTGCTGCTGTCATAAGCATAGTGCTTTGTGGAAGCTGAAAGTTAGATATAAGAGCATCTGCAATTGAAAATGTATAGGGTGGAAAAATAAATTTATTTGTCCATCCACTAAAAGGTTTTAACTCGTTTCTGGTGGTTACAGAAGTCTCTATCGCTCTCATTACAGTTACACCTACTGCAAAGACTTTTTTCTTGTTCCCTTTTGTTAAGTTTATTGTATTTGCACTCTCTTCATTAATTATAATTTGCTCTGAATCCATTTTGTGCTTAGATAGGTCTTCTACATCTACAGAACGAAAATTGCCTAAGCCCATATGAAGGGTTACACATGTTGTTTGAATTCCTTTGATTTCCATTTTCTTTAGTAGCTCTCTGCTAAAATGAAGCCCTGCAGCAGGAGCAGCTACAGCACCTTCGTGCTCGGCGTAAATTGTTTGATATCTCTCATTATCTAAAACCTCGGCCTTTGCTCTTATCCATTTTGGAATAGGCATTTCGCCTAGTTTAAATAGTGTTGCTTTAAACTCTTCGTGGGTTCCATCAAAAAGAAACCTTAATGTTCTACCTCTAGATGTAGTGTTGTCAATAACCTCTGCCACAAGATTTTCATTCTCGCCAAAATAGAGTTTATTTCCAATTCTTATTTTCCTAGCTGGGTCTACTAATACATCCCACAATCTTTGCTCTTGGCTCAATTCACGCAAAAGAAAAACCTCAATTTCGGCACCTGTTTTCTCTTTGTTTCCGTATAGCCTTGCAGGAAATACCTTGGTGTTATTAAAGATAAAAAGGTCGTCTTCACTGCAGTAGTCCAAAATGTCTTTAAATATTTTGTGCTCTATCTCTCCTGTATCTTTGTGAAGCACCATCATACGGGATTCATCTCGATATTTCGAGGGATATTTTGCGATTTGCTCTGGATTTAGAGTGTAATTGAATTGGGATAATTTCATTATAGATTTTTTATGAATAATAACTAGTAGGTACAAACAGCTAAAAAAAGCGACAAGTATCTATTTATACGTATTATTCAAAAAAAGGTTTCAAGTTTTCAAAAGAAATTGCATTGGTAACTCTGTAATTGCCCGAAGCGCTTCTTATAAGGGCTGTTAAGTGTGCTCCACTTTGTAGTGACTCTCCAAGATCTCGTGCAATTGAGCGCACGTAGGTTCCCTTACTACAGGTTATTGCAATATTTAATATAGGTGATTCATAAGAGATAACCTCTAAATTGTATATTGTAACAATTGTGGGGTTCATTTTAGCTTCTTTACCTGCCCGTGCTATATTATAGGCCCTAGTGCCATCTATCATTTTGGCCGAGAAAAGAGGTGGCATTTGCTCTATATCTCCCATAAAGGAAGGGAGAATTTCTTTTATGGATTCTTCTGTTATATGACTATATGGGAAGTGAGCATCAATCTCTTTTTCTAGATCTAAAGAGGGCGTGGTAGCACCAAATGTAACTTGAGCTATATATTCTTTCTTTTGAGATTGAAGTGATTCTGCAAGTTTTGTAGCATTTCCAGCGCAAATCATGAGTACCCCTGTGGCAAGTGGGTCTAATGTGCCGGCATGCCCAACTTTAATATTCTTAACACCAAACCATCGTTGGAGAGAGAATTTTAATTTCCTTACAGCATCGGCAGAGGTCCATCCATATGGCTTGTCTATAAGAAATATAATTCCTCCAGGATAATCGGTTATCTCTTTTGAAAGAGGTGTAGATAAATTTTCTTTGCAAATAATTACAGCCTCTTTTTTTGTTTTATCTGTAGTATGTGCTAGCTGCATCTTATTTTATTAACTCTATTTTGGTGGCGCCCACCTTCAAAATCTGTTGTAAGGAATGTATCTACAATTTCTATAGCGGTTTTTTCATCTATAAACCTAGCTGGCATTGTTAGGATGTTGGCATCGTTGTGTTGGCGAGCGAGTTGAGATAACTCTTTAGTCCAACACAAAGCTGCTCTAATGCCTTGATGTTTATTGAGGGTCATGCTAATTCCGTTCCCTGAACCACATAGCGCTATACCAAGTGCGAAGGTGCCTTTTTCTACAGCATTTGCTAGAGGATGAGCTACGTCTGGATAATCCATACTGTCTGTAGAGTAGGTTCCAAAGTCTGTTACCTCTACTGAGTGTTGTTCAAGATATTTCTTAATAGCCTCTTTCATTGCAAATCCGGCATGATCACAGGCAATACCAATGGTTTTAATGTACTCTTTCATAAGAAACAAAGGTAGCTATTTATTTAATGAGTGAAGAATTTTATACATTTGTAATTCCTTATTAAAATAGAGAAAATGATGATACCTATGTTGGACCTTAAAGGTCAATACCAGAAAATTAAAGAAGATATAGACAAATCTATTCAAAACGTATTAGACAATACTAATTTTATAAATGGCCCCGATGTTCATTTATTTGAGAAAAATATAGGTGAGTATTTAAATTCAAAACATGTTATAGCTTGTGCCAATGGTACCGATGCCTTGCAAATAGCACTTATGGCTTTGGAACTTAAACCAGGAGACGAGGTAATTGTTCCTGCCTTTACCTATGCTGCAACTGCCGAGGTAGTAGGTCTTTTAGGCTTGGTCCCAGTTTTAGTAGATGTAGATGAGACAAATTTTAATATTCGGGTAGAAGATATAGAACCATCAATAACAGATAGAACCAAGGCAATTGTACCGGTTCACCTTTTTGGACAAGCAGCTCCAATGGAGCAAATAATGGAAATAGCAACTAAGCATAATCTTTTTGTAATTGAAGATAATGCTCAAGCACTAGGTGCCAAATATAGGTTTAGTGATGGTACAATTAAGAGTTTGGGTACAATTGGAGATATTGGCTGTACCTCTTTTTTCCCAACTAAAAACTTAGGTTGCTATGGCGATGGGGGTGCAATCTTTACCCAGAGTAAAACATTAGCAGAAAGAATAAGAATGGTTACAGATCATGGGCAAAAAGTTAAATATTATCACGATATAATTGGCTGTAACTCAAGATTAGATTCAATCCAAGCTGCAATTCTTAATGTTAAACTTTCTCAATTAGACAGCTACTCAAAACTTCGTTACCAAGCAGCAACTATATATAAAGAGCTATTAAATGATGTAGACTCTATTACACTTCCTACAGAGGTCGGTTATTCTACCCACGTATATCACCAGTTTACATTAAGATTAGAAGACAAAAGAGACGAACTTAAATCTTTCCTTGCAAATAAAGGAATAGCATCTATGACCTACTATCCACTCTCTTTAAATAATCAAAAGGCCTTTTCTTCAATCTCTAAAATACGAGTATCATTATCAAATTCAGAGAAACTTGCTTCTCAGGTTTCATCTCTTCCAATGCATACAGAGTTAACTAGAGAGGTTCAAGTAATAATATGTGACGCAATTAAAGAGTTTTGTAATGGATAAAATTAAAGTTCTTGTAACTGGCGGTGCCGGGTACATTGGAAGTCATACTGTTGTTGAGCTTCATAATGCCGGTTATCAGGCGATTGTTGTAGACAACCTTTCAAATTCGTCAATCGAAGTTTTGGAAGGAATTGAAAAAATAATAGGAGAAAAGCCTATTTTTGAACTGATAGATTGTACAGATTACAAATCGTTGGTTGGGCTATTCGAAAAGTATGGTGATATCCGCTATGCTATTCATTTTGCTGCCTATAAAGCAGTAGGAGAGAGTGTAGAGAAGCCCATTATGTATTATAAGAACAATTTGATCTCTTTGCTAAATCTCATAGAAATAATGAATGATAGAGGGAAAAGTTCTATTGTTTTTTCTTCTTCATGTACTGTTGATGGGCAGCCAGCACCAGAGCACTTGCCGGTAAATGAAGAGGCGCCTTTACAACCTGCAACCTCGCCTTATGGCAAAACTAAGCAGATGTGTGAAGATATTTTAAAAGATTCAGTTTATGCTTTTAGAGGTAATTTAGATGTGATTGCTCTCCGTTACTTTAACCCAATAGGGGCTCATCCCTCTGCAAACATTGGAGAACTCCCTAGAGGTGTTCCTCAGAATCTTTTGCCATTTGTTACACAAACAGCTGCCGGTATAAGAGAAGAACTTAGTGTTTTTGGAAATGACTATAATACTCCCGATGGCTCTTGCATACGAGACTATATTTATGTTTGTGATTTAGCAAAAGCTCATGTGGCAGCAATCAACCGCCTTAAAACCATAGATAGCTCTAACGGTGTTTTTGAATCTTTCAATATTGGTACCGGAACAGGGCTATCTGTTTTAGAAGTTATTGATGCATTCAAGAAGGCAAACTCTGTAGATGTGCCATATAAAATTGTTCCACGCCGTGCAGGAGATGTAGAGCAGGTGTGGGCAAACCCTACAAAGGCCAACGGTGCTTTAGTTTGGAGTGCTTCTACTCCTTTAGCAGAGATTATGAAATCTGCTTGGAAGTGGGAGCAAAAACTCAAATCTTCTCAAAAATAAGCTGTTCAATAGAGTGTGCCAAGGTTAGATTTGGTTGCTTAGCCTCTTAATTGTCTCTTCTTTCCCTATGAGCGTCATAATATCGGCAATGCCAGGCCCTTTAGATTCTCCTACCAAGAGTAATCTTAATGAATTCATTACTGCTCCCATTTGCCACTGTTTCTCTTTTATAGTAGAGGGTAATTGAGATTCGATGCTCTCTTTTGTATAGTTCTCTAACGAGGTTAGTAACTCTATTATTTCTAAGATAATTGCGGGCATCTCTTCTTTCCAGAACTTTGCTTTTACCTTTTGATCAAAAACTTGTGGTGCCTCAAAAAGATAATCTGATAAGGGCCATATCTCATGTACAAAAGAGATTCTATCTCTTATGAGTTCAATAGCGCTCTCTATATAGTTGGTCTCTTTGAAAATATTTTTTGATTCGAGTATTGGTTTGAATTCTAATGCAAGTTCTTTGGTGGTTTTTGTGCGTAGGTACTCTTGATTAAACCACTTTGCTTTTTCGGGATTGAATTTAGCTCCAGATTTTACTACTCTATCTAGAGAGAAAGAGTTAGTAAGCTCTTCTAAACTAAATATCTCTTGCTCTGTACCAGGGTTCCACCCTAAAAAGGCAAGCATATTTACAAATGCTTCTGGGTAGTAGCCTTCTTCTCTGTATCCTTTTGAAATATCTCCTTGATCATTTTTCCACTCAAGTGGGAAAACAGGAAAGCCTAACCTATCTCCATCTCGTTTGCTTAGCTTCCCTTTGCCATCTGGTTTTAAAAGCAAAGATAGATGAGCAAATGTAGGTCTCTCTTTTTCCCATCCAAATGAGTTGTATAGCATATAGTGAAGAGGTAGTGAGGGAAGCCACTCTTCGCCCCTAATTACATCGCTTATCTCCATTAATTTGTCGTCTACAACATTTGCAAGATGGTAGGTTGGGAGTTGATCAGATGCTTTCCACAAAACTTTATCGTCTAAAGTAGAGCTATTAACTTCTATACTTCCACGAATAGCATCTGTCATGTGGATTGACTTATTTACAGGCATTTTATATCTAATAACCCAATTATTGTTCTCTCTAAGCTTATTCTCTATCTCTTCTAACGAGAGATTTAGTGAGTTGTTTAGTTTTTCTCTAACCTCGTGATTGTAAGTAAAAATTTTGCCTTCACTGGTGGCTTGCTCTCTCATAATGTCTAGCTCTTGTGCCGAGTCAAATGCGTAGTAGGCATCGCCTTTATCTATAAGTTGTTGAGCGTAGCTATGATAAATGTTTTTTCTTTGAGACTGCCTATAAGGGGCATAAGGGTGTTTTGCACTTGGTTCGGTT
>CAZHHY010000072.1:0-9138 GCA_964532375.1 uncultured Muribaculaceae bacterium | reverse complement strand
AGGTTATTTTAAGTGATTATAAAGATAGTGGGGTTATAGTTCGCCCATCTCCACAGAAACCCTGTAATCAACTACTTAAATAGTAATTACAGGGTTTTTTATTTTAGCTTATAGCAATAAAAACCACGACGATGAAATCGTAGATGGCTGAACAACCGGCGAGTGCTAAAAACCACGGCGATGAAATCGTAGATGGCTGAACAACAGGCGAGTGCTAAAAACCGCGGCGATGAAATTGGTTAACGTGTTGGTTTATTTCTTTCTGGATATGCAACTCGGGTGTGATAAGACTGAGACAATTTTACTTTGAAAATTTCTTTCATTAAGTTTATCTCTTTAATAGATATCTCAGACTCTACCAATTGATTCTCTGCAATTCTCTCATCTATCATTTTATCTACAAGGACCGAGATAGCTTCAGATGAGTAATCTTTAAGACTACGAGAAGCCGCCTCTACTGCATCTGCCATCATAACAATCACCTGCTCTTTAGTTTCTGGCAAATTACCATTATAGGTAAACTTATCTATATTAGAAGGGTCTCCCCCATTATTAACATATTGGTTATAAAAATAGAGAGTTTGAGTTTTACCATGATGGGTAAGAATGAAATCTGTCACTATTTGAGGCAATCTCGTTTTTTTTGCAATTGTTACACCCTCATCTACATGTTGTATTATTATTGCTGCACTCTCTTCTGGTGCAAGGTTTTTATGTAAATTCACCTCACCTGCAGGTAAGTTTTCTATAAAAAATGGTGGGTTAGCCATTTTTCCAATATCGTGATAGAGCGCCCCTACCCTTGTTAAGAGAGCATTTGCACCAATTATTCTAGCGGCACTCTCGGCTAAATTTGCTACCTGCAGCGAATGATGGAAAGTACCAGGAGCTTTCTCTGCTAAAGATGTAAGCAAAGACGAGGTAGCATCTGAAAGATCTCTTAATCTAGAGTTTGAGACAAGGCCAAAGATCTTCTCAAAAAGGAATAAGAATGGATATACAGCAACAACCAACAAAGAGTTCCATGCAAAATATATAAAATAAGAGCCTTCTAAAGAGAAGAAAGTACCCTCCTCTAATAATCTAAATGAGGCATAGGCTATTGATAGTGCTATAAAAATAAAGAATGAATTAATAAATTGTAGCCACCCCCTATCCCAATACTGAAAAGTATAGAAAGCCATAGCACCTGCAATTATATTAATAAAGTAAACCTCGTAACCACCAGATGTAATAAACACGATTGGGAGCAAAATTATCATGTAGAATGGAATCACAGCATAGGAGCGAAAGAACGAAGAGAGGTATAATGCAATAACGCTAAAGGGCAAAACAAATAAGTAATTACTGCCATAATCTACAACAAGTATAGACGATAGCACTACTATTACCTGTAAAAGCAAAATAAAATTGAGCTTTTGAAATTCTTTTAGAATCTCTTTTTTTAAATAGTAGATAGTTACAATTAACAACAAAATTATAGAGAGCACAATAAAAAAATGGCCTAGTTTTAATAAATAAATATTCCCCGAAAAACCCATTGAAATATCATACTCTGCCTTAAAAGAGTTTAGTAACTGTTCGGTTTCGGCTGTAATAATTTCACCTTTACTAACAATTAGTTGTCCCGAATAAATTACTCCCTTTGTTGGCGATATATCTGCTATTGCATCTTTAAAAGCCCGCTGGGTAGAATTATCGTCATAAATAAGATTTGGAGAGACTCTACCTGTAGGAAAAATTCGTTGAAGGATTCCCTTTTCTTTTAGAGAGATAGAATCAACTATTATAGCAATATTTTTGTATGCCTGCTGTGAAGTGAATATGCTTTTTAACGAGACGTAAGAAATGTTAAGGTCAGATTTTATGGCAATTACACCACCCGAATAGATGGTATCTGGCAACTCATCTATCACTCCCTTTTTGTAAATTTTTGATAGATACCCAGAGAGAATATGCACATTAGAGCTATCTTCTATAATTTGTGTGAGCTGCTCTTTTATGCTTGCAAGATTTTCTCCTTGAGGCCTGGAGTGATAATATGGAATCATTGCCGAAGCAATTCTAGATCTCTCTTCTCTAAGTTCTGAGTTATTCTTAATTACAGGGAAATCTACAGGAGCTACTAAAGTCTCATAGAGCCATGGTCTACCTTTTTGATAATCATATTTAAACTTGCCCTTATTAGGCATCATAAAAGTTAACAAAATAACTATAAGGGAGATATTAATTGGCAGCCAATACTTTTTTAAACTATATTTTTCCGACATTATCTATTTTGATGAAATTTTAATACTATATAAACAAAAATAGTCTATTTTTGATGAATAGAACAAGTTAGAGCAAATATTTAAATCTTATACTCATGAAATCTACTCTAGTTAATAGCACTATTAAAACTCAAAGGCAATGCCTACTCATTATTACTTTTTTATTGTTCCTCTTAGCTAACAGATCCTTTGCCCAAGAGTTAGTTATTATAGAGTCTAACTATCTAAAGTGTAACGATTCTATTTTAGTATTCTCGCCTAAACAAGTTACAGAAGATACCCCAACTCTCTTTCTCCTTCACGGTTGGAGTGGCGCATATAGCAACTGGAGTAAAAAAGCTAATATCCAAGAAGTAAGCGATAAATACGGCTTTATAATTATAACACCAGATGGCTTCTACAATAGTTGGTATCTAAATAATGTAGACCCACAAAAAATGCAGTGGAGAACTTTCTTCGATAAAGAACTCTATCCTTTAATGAAAGAGAAATACAATCTAAATCCCGAAAAGACCTTTATTACCGGTTTAAGTATGGGCGGGCATGGTGCAATAAACATTTTCCTTGACGATACTACTCGTTTTAAAGCTGCTGGTAGTATGTCTGGAGTACTAAACTTACAAGATACTGGGCTTAAAAAGACTCAAATAAACGAAGTTCTGGGAACTTATTCTCCAGAAAACACCCTTTACGATAGTAGCTCGGCACTTAACAGATTAGAGTCAATAGCCGGTTCTAATAAGATGATGGTTATAAGCTGTGGCGCACAAGATGGGCTAGCAGAAAGCTCAAGAGATTTCTCTAATAAATGCGACCAACTAAAAATAGCAAACACATTAATAATGAGCCCCGGGGTACATAGTTGGAACTATTGGATTTTTGCATTAGACTTGCATCTTTACCTATTCCAGAAAGAGCTTGCAAAATAAGATTAGCCTTAAAAAGATAGTATAAATTTGCTGTAATAAAGATATCTTTAAGAAAAACGTTCTCTGATTTTTCGTTTAAGCTCTTTTTTAAAGATATATTTACTTATAAATCTCACCCTTGCAACTACCATGTGCTTAAGAACAATGGTGTCTTGTTTATCTACCTCTTTTGCATATTCGGTAGCAATTATTCCCAAATGATGGGCGCCAATAGCCATGCGCCTCATATTTCTTATCCCTTTTTTATATGAATAAGAAGCGAATTTCATACGATTATTATCAATTAAAGCAAAGTCTACAACCTCTTTATTGTTAGAATAAAGCACATTTGTAACATTAAAATCTTTGTGAAAGATCCCTTTATTATGCAGTGAGTAACTAAATTGAGCAAACTTTTTAATAAGCTCTAAATTTTCTTGTGCCGGCTGCATAAACACCTCTTCTAAAGGAGAGTAATCTATATAAAGCGATATATAATAACTCCTACTTAAAAGTGAGTTTTTATAACAATTAATCCATGCAACAGGCTCGGGAGAAGTAATGCCCCTAATAAGAAGAGTTTCCGAGTTTTCATAAGACCTTTGTGCCTTTGATTTTCTTAAATGAGCGTAAATAAATTTATTTAAGAGAACTATCTTTTTAAAGTATTTAATAGTTAAAAGAACTCCATCTTTCTCTACAACCCGCACAATGTTTCGGCCATCGTATATAGATGTTCCCAGAGAGTCAAATGACTCTGGAATAGATTCTAAAAACGGTTTTAACGCGCTAAATCTTTCATTTACAAATAGCTGCTCTCTCATAACTATTTAATTATCATGATTAAAAACATATAAGGAATAATTTATTCTAAAATCATCCAAACAGGCTTAGGTGCTCCCAAAAGATAATAGTCGAAATACTCATCCATTCTTCTTGTCCAATCCAAAGCTATCTCTCTTTTCTTTATATTATGACCGTCGCCCTTATAGTTGAACATCCAAACCTCTTTACCTAGTCTTTTAAGGCCCAAGAAAAGCTCTAATCCCTGAGAATAAGGAACAGCCTCGTCTCCATCGCTATGTCTTGAAAGAAGAGGAGTTGTCACTTGATCTAGGTAAAATAGTGGAGAGTTTTCAATGTAATTTTGCTTTTTATCCCACAAGGTACCCCCAATTCTACTTTGAGTAGATTCGTACATAAACATTCTTGGTTTGCCAGGGCCAGATCGCAATCCTGTGTATGCAGATGTCATATTTGCAACTGCTGTTTCTGAGCAGGCACAAGTAAAAATATCTGTTTGAGTAATCAAATAAGCCACTTGGTAACCGCCCCAACTATGCCCTTGTAGCCCTATTTTTTTAGGATTGGCAATACCCCTATCTATTAAATAACGAACTCCGCTCTCTACAATATTTAAACAACTCTTCCCAGGCCACCCTATTTCATACCTTATATCCGGCATAAACATTACATATCCCTTAGTTACATACATAACTGGGTTAATTGTAGAGGTAGTAGGTGCTGGGTCATAAAACAAGAAGGCATTTTGACTCATAGTCTCATAAAAGTTCACAATTGTTGGATAGGCTTTTGTTGAGTCATAACCTTCTGGAGTATAGAGCACGCCTCTCTGTTTTTGCCCACTCCCATCGTTCCAGCTTATAACTTTTGAATTACCTGTTTTATACTCTTGAAGCTGCTCATTCAAAGAGGTAATTCTGCGAATTAGTTTCAAATTTTTATCGGCAAGCCAATAATCTGGGGCTTCACTAAAGCTCTCACGCTTTAATATAAAACTACCATCTTTGAGAGGCTTTAACCATGAAAATTTATAAGGGCCTTCTATCAACTTCTGTAAATCTTTACCTTTTGAAACTCTATAAAAACCAGAATGCATATTCTCTAGATTAGTAGCTTCCAACAGAATATCTTGCTTTAAGTCAACTGCACCAGAATTACCTTTTCCCTTATCAAAATTGAGTACTTTAAACCTAATGTTATTTTTTCTTCCATATTCGTTGGTTATACAATAGACCTCTTTTGCATTTCCATTAATTGGTACCGCCCAAACGTCGTATTTATCATAAACAATAAAAAACCTAGTATCGGCACTTAGGCCAGCTTGGCCATAGGTACCAGCAGGCTGAGGCTTATCAAAATCGTCTCTAGTTGTAGGGTATGGTATTAATTCAGATAAATTTATTCTACGGCCACTCTCTAAATAGTTTACATACCAAGATTCAGTGCTATTTTCATAAGTAAATAAGTGAGGCGTTGTTGCAGAAACAGCAAACACACCATCGAATTTCTTAAATAACACCTTCGACTCACCAGTTTTCACATTGTTGTAATAGAAATCTTTTGGGATAGGATCTTTCCAAAGATCTTCATAAAGATATGGTTTACTATCTAATTCAAATCCATACAAAGAGTTATCGTTAAGCATAAGGAAAATTCCATGGCCATGAGAGAGTTTAATGAATTTATTTTCGCTAGGTCTATAGATACAATTAATAGTGTTTGAATAAACGCTATTCCTCCCTCTTTTTTGAGAGGGTAGCAAAGTGTCGTTCCATCTCCAAAGTTCATATTCAAAGGAAGATGCATCTCTTGTTGCTATAGCTTTTAATTTCTGTCTCCTTCTTGGCCCTTTGATTGCTTCCGTCTCTAACTCATTATCATCTTCTTTAGGCAATAGCTCAAATTTATAATAACTCCCATCTTCAGAAAAAGCGATTCCTTTTTTAAGATTAAAGCTCATATTTTCTGGAATAAGAGTCTCATTTAACTTTGTAACAGTATGAGAGTACAAGCCCTTTCCAACTTTTTTATTCTTGGAATTTTTCTCTAACAGTTCAACTTCTATTCCATCAAATCCAGTACTATCTATAGATGAAAAGAAAATAATTCGATTACCATCGCCGGTAAAATCAAAATCTTTTATGAATTTATCTGATTTATAAATAGTATCCCTTTTAAAAACATCTTTAGAATCTAAGTTAATAGATATAAAAGAGCTACCGGCAAAATCGCTACAAAGCAGCATTAAATTTGCCGAGCTTAAAAAAGAGCTTTTCACAGTTTTAAGTACCGAATCAACCATCATCTTTCCTTTCATAAGCGACTCTACATCTAGCACATATAATTTTTTATTCTTGTAGTAAGTTATAAA
Source organism: uncultured Muribaculaceae bacterium (assembly GCA_964532375.1). Lineage (GTDB taxonomy): Bacteria > Bacteroidota > Bacteroidia > Bacteroidales > UBA932 > Bact-08. Next base: position 2,785 of record CAZHHY010000072.1, on the reverse strand, counting down.
TTTAGAAAGGTTGTATGCAGAGGGTTTAGTAGCCCCAGGTATAATTTTAATTTGCTCACTCGCAATATCCATTAGATATAAAGTATCCTTAGTAGTGAATAATGCTAACTGCTCATTAAAGAAAAGCTTAGCAGAAGAGGCTCCTACAACTGTTTTACTAAACCCACTACTATTAATCTTTATCTCTAAAACAGATTTTTCTAAATAGCTACTATACTCTGTTAAAGAGAGATTGGCATCGTCCGATATTAGAAAGCTTTTAATGGTTCTCCACCCATCGTAAATAGATTGGTCTAAGCTCTTTTTCTGTGCAAAAAGCGATATAGAGAGAAATAACAATAGGGATATTAAACTTAATCTTTTCATAAGTGATAACAGCAAATTTAAAAGTAAACAGCAAATTTACCTATTTTCTACTTGAATATAGCAACTCACTCAATTTCTCATGAATTGAAAGTTAGATAAGAATTAATACTTTTGTCTCTTCTAATATAATAGCTATGAAAAATTTAAAATTCTATCTTTTTACTCTCTCTCTCATTATGGCAACTCCACTAATTACAAACGCACAGCAAATAGAGAATGAAACTCTGCATAAAATAGAAAAAGCAGTAGCCAAAGATGCAAAAATCCCAATGTTTCAAGCAGCACTCTTTAACGGCAATAAAACAGAGCTTTTTGAATTCACAAACGAAAATTACATATCTCCTGCTAAGGAATTTAACACTGTCTTTCAAGCGGCTTCTCTGAGTAAACCTCTGTTTGCCTATATTGTTATGAAAATGGCTGGCAATAATGAGATTAATCTTGATAAACCAATTTTAGATTACTTAAAAGAACCAAGATTTTTAACAGAACAGATGGAATGGGCCAGAATGCTAACTCCAAGAGTAATTCTCTCTCACAAAAGTGGCTTACCAAACTGGGCAGCATCTCCTTCTTCAGATGAGTGGCCTAACTCGTCACTCTCTTTTAAGTTTGTGCCAGATAGTGCATTTAGTTATTCAGGCGAGGCTTTTACCCTGCTTCAAAAAGCTGTAGAGAGCATTAAAGGCGAATCGTTACAAAACATTGCTATTAAAGAGGTTTTTACACCACTAGGAATGAATAGTAGTAGTTATGAATGGGGCCGAGAAGATATCCCAGCTTTAAATTACGACCTAATTGCAGCAGATGGCTTTAATAGCAAAGGAGAAAACAGAGGCAAAGGGCGCCACCCACGTGCCAACTGTGCCTATACTTTGCGCACAACAGCTGCCGATTACTCACTCTTCTTAGCAGCTATGGTAAAAGGAGTTGGCCTAAAACCTCAATACCATAAAGAGATGTTTACGCCACAAATTAAAGCAGTAAGATACTCAGATAGAGATCGCATTTGCGACAATTCTATCTTTTGGGGCCTTGGAATAGGTATTGAGAAAAACAGCGAGTTAGGCGATATCTATTTTCACTGGGGAGACAACGGCAACTTTAAAGCCCTGTTTATAATTGTTCCTAGCCAAGGCACTCACTTGGTTTACCTAACCAACAGTGCGCATGGTCATTCAATAATTGATAATCTTACTCCCCTATTTTTCGGTAATAAAGAACCACTAGCAATCTCATCTTGGGTTAATGATTAACTCCTCAACTATATCTATATTACCATATTACAAGCATTATTTTAGCACATTACTAGCATTATTTTTAAAATAGTGCTATTTTTTCAAATAATAGTGGATAACAGTATCCACTATTAAAAATACTTTATTATATTTGTATCAAAATAGAATATTATGTTTTCGAAAGCCTGCGAATACGCAATTAAAGCAACTGTATATATAATTGACCAGTCGCTCAACAATCACAAAACCAGCTTAAAAGAGGTGGCTAGTGCAATTGATTCTCCTGAGGCATATACATCTAAAATTTTACAACAACTCTCTAGGAACAATATCATTCAATCTGATAAAGGACCAACAGGAGGCTTTTCAATAGATAAAGAAAGTGCTCACGAAATCAAGTTGAGCACTATTGTCTCTGCAATAGATGGCGATTCAATTTACAAGGGTTGCGGCTTAGGCTTTCACCAATGCAGCGAGAGCAAACCCTGTGTTATTCACCACAAATTTAAAGCTATTAGAAACGATTTAAAGCTTATGCTGGAAAACACTTTATTAATAGATTTATCTGTAGACATTACAACTGGAAAATCATTTTTTAAACGATAAATATTATGGACGTTCAAAAAAATCAAATTATTGTAGAGCTAGTAGCTAAAGACTACCGCTCTGCAGGTATATTTAAGAAATATGGAATAGATTTCTGCTGCCAAGGCAATAGAACTATTAACGATGCCTGCGAGGCTCATAAGGTAGATACAAGCGTGGTTCTAGCAGAGCTAAATAGCATGGGAAGTGCAACTAGCTCTACCAACTCAACTAGCGCTACTGGCATAGACTTTCAATCTTGGCCACTAGATTTATTGGCAGACTACATAGAGAAGACTCACCATAGATATGTGCAAGACAAGTCATTGGAAATTATACAATATCTAGCCAAAATATGCGAAGTTCATGGTAATAATCATCCAGAACTATTCAAGATTAAGGAGCTCTTTACAAAAGTAGTAGAGAACCTATTAATGCACATGCAAAAAGAAGAGATGGTGCTATTCCCTTTCATACGCAAAATGGAGCAAACAAAAAGAAGTGGTCAGTTTTTGGAAAGGCCAAGTTTCGGTAGTATTAAAAACCCAATCGCAACTATGGAAGATGAACATTTAGCAGAGGGCGACCGTTATAGA
>CAZHHY010000071.1:7517-9176 GCA_964532375.1 uncultured Muribaculaceae bacterium | reverse complement strand
CCCCAAGTTTGTTCGATTGCTGTTTTAACAATATCGGTTGAGGCGCGAGTTATACCTTGATACCTCTGACAGTGATCATCGGCACATATATCAAATCTTACATGATCTTCTCTATCATACCATTTTACAAACTCTCCCTCCGACTCTTCCACAGCACTATATTGTACAGCAGAGCCTTGAATCTCTTTGTTTTTCTCTATTTGGGCAAGTAGCCATGAGCGTGAGATAACAGCATGTGCTTTAAGTAATTCCAAAGATGCCGTAGCACTCATCTCAGAAGAGATTACAGAGGTCAAATACTCCTCTACTCCCAAAATATTAACAGCCGTTAGTTTTTTATCTTCGGCAATAACCTTCAATGCCCCTTTAAATACTTGGTTTTCTTTACGTTCCCAGTGAAAATTAATTCCAATTGTAACTCCTTTTAATTCAAAAGAACCCTTTGTTTCATTTACTGGTTCAAATTCAAGTTTATCGTAAAGCTTACCGTTCCACAAAATCTTCTCTTCTTTATAAGAGACTATTTGCTCTCCCAAAACCTCTTTCCCTTCAAAAAGAAAAGGCGTATTAAAAATGAACCCTATTTGGGGCTCAAACATTATCCCTACATCTACTTTTGGCTCTTTCATCTTATAATACAGTTTTAATTTTATTAATAATGGCTCTACTCTCCTCTTGAGCAATACAAACTTCATTAATAATCTCTTTTATTAACTTTGCATCTAGTTTGTTAAAATCCTTTTCGAGAGGAGTAATAAATACACCACCTAAATCTACCGAAGCGGGGCTCAGCAAAATAGTGGAATCATCCTGGGCAAAATAGTGTGATGGCCTATGTTTCTCCCTTATATATAACAAGATAGTATATAAGCCATTATCATACCAACAAAGAATGTTTACCATTGGCTCTGTCTCTCCCTCTTTCACTGGTAAAACAGCAAAAATCTTTTCGAACAACTCATTTGCTTTCTCAATCTCTTTAGATTGAATTGCCAATAAGCCATTAAAGACAGTTTTAACTGCCCAAACTTCTGCTTGCTCGCTTTTAAATATTTTCTCTCTCTCTAATTTAGATATCTCCTGCTCAATAGTAAGGAAACCTCTATTCCCAGCTTGAAAATGGAAATGATCCGGAGCAGATGCTCCACATTTTGGACCATAAGTTGGTCTTTATGAGCAAGCATAGGTATGGTAAGATGCCTTGGAAAAATAGGAAAAGGGTTAATAAGAACAGTGTATGGGTTCTCTTTATCTTTCTCATAAACAAAATCTAGCCCTTTTTGTACTTGAGGCCTATTCTCTTTACATAAAAAGCATTTTCTCTCTTGAATAGATTTTGTATCTACTTTTGCCGAAGAAGAGATTATCCTAGCTGGATTGAATTGCACCTTAAAGGGAAACTCACCAACATTAACCTCTTTAACCAAAACGTTTTCCAACGCCTTATAATTAGACCCCGCCTGTTCCCAGGAACCTAGCTGCTCTTGGAAAAGAGCAGCTAGGTTTTGTGAATTCAAATTCATTTAGTTTTAATATTTATTTCGCACTCTTATTTAAGGCAATTCTAGCCATTAACTCCCAAGTACGAATTCTATCTTTATATGTGTTATGGTCGTTCATTTTTACAATATCCAATGAAGCATCGGAGTTTTCCTCCCA
>CAZHHY010000071.1:0-7507 GCA_964532375.1 uncultured Muribaculaceae bacterium | reverse complement strand
GCAGTGATAAAGGATATCGTAAATTCTTCCAATTTGATACTCTCTAGAGATGTTAAGACCCAATGCATAATCTTCGCCATAACTTGTGTTAGGCACTTTAACATCTCTCAAAACCGGAGTATAGAATGCACGTGGTGCACCTAGGCCGTTAATTCTTAGGGCGTTGTTCCTTCCATTTTCTGGAGTCCACTCTTTATGGTCAATAATACCTGGAGCAATCATCTCCATATCAAAGTTAGTCATCATATATGTACCAACTACCATAGCACAGTTTTGAGCATAAAAAGCATCTACAATCTTTTGAACCGTGTTTTCGTCGCTATATACGTCGTCACTATCTAGCTGAATAGCAAATTTCCCGCATTTCTCGTGGTGTGCTCCCATATTCCAGCAGCCACCTATTCCTAAATCTTTTCTTTCTGGGACAACATGTATAAGCCTTGGGTCCGATGCATATTTTTCAATAACTTCAAATGTGCCATCGGTAGAGTGGTTATCTACAATTATAAGATTAAATTTAAATGAAGTCTTTTGGATTAGTACAGATTTTATTGCGTCTTCTATAGTCTTAATTCTATTGTATACCGGAATAATAACAGATGCTTCAAATTCAAAATTTCCTTTATTAAACTCTATCTTTTTGAATTTTGGCTCAAGATAACCGCCTATCTCTTTCAAGTGAGCAGTACATGCTTGCTCCATCTCTATTTGAACTGCACGGTTTTTGGGATCTACGTAGTCAAATATTTTCTCTCCAGATTTACGAGTATCTTGCTCAATCTCTGTATATAAAAATTCATTAATATGTACTAAATCTCCTTTTTGCGAAACTTTAAGGCGTAAATCATAAATCCCAGCATAGACATAGTTACTATCCATTGATGTGGCTGCATCTTTAAGTGCTTTTGAATTAAAAACCAGTACCGATCCAAAGTTAAAGTCGTCACGAAGGCTTCCTTTTTGGTAAGCAATAACAGGAGCTTGTTTTTTTACACCCTGTGCTATTTGAAAATGATTTGCATATGTCATTACGGCACAACTGTCATCTGCAATCTTAACCATTCTTTCCAAGGCAAACATACCCAATACCAAAGTAGATTCTTTGGTGTAAATAAAGCTATATTTTTCCGAGGCAAGAGATGCAATTTTCTTTATTGATGCAGTACTTTTTAATGAGTCAATATGAATTACTTCGCAACCCTCCATAGATTGAACATCTTTATTGGTAGCCAGTAAGTATATTTTATTTGTCAACCCAGCCTCTTTAAGGCCTTTAACTGTCTCTTCTACTTGAGCTTTACTCTCATATGGAATAAAGCAATTTACACATTTTGTCATATCTTTCACCTTTTACAATTAAGCTGCTAAGATATTTAAACATGAGCAAACGAGCAATTAAACAATGATAAAATCTATAAATTGAGATAAAAAGTGTAGATTCGCAGTTCGCAAAAAAAGATGAAATGCAGCGATACGATTACCTTATAGCTGGGAGCGGACTGGCTGGGCTTTATGCAGCCTTTAGGGCATCCCAGTATGGATCTGTAGCAATTATTACTAAAAGTAAAATTACAGACAGTAATACCTTTTATGCACAAGGTGGTATAGCGGCAGTAACTAACCAAGAAGATAGACCCGAATTTCATTTTAACGACACTATTGTGGCCGGAAGGGAGCTATGCGACCATTCCGCTGTTAATATACTAGTAAACGAAGGTCCAGAGAGAATCAAAGAGCTCATACTCGAGGGGATGAGTTTTGATAAGTTGGGCGGTCAACTTGCGTTAGGTTTAGAAGGAGGCCATCATCAAAGAAGAGTACTTCATGCGGGAGGAGATATCACAGGAAGGAGAATCACAGAGTTTATGATTGAAAAAATTAGATCGCACAATAACATAACTCTTTTCGAAAACCACCAAGCTCTTCAAATTGTAACCGATCAACGCAAATGCACTGGATTACGCGTGTGGAACTTTGAAACCTCTAAAGAAGAGTTTTTTCAAGGGGATTATACAATTCTTGCATTAGGAGGAGCATCTGCAATCTATCAAAGAACAACAAATCCTAAAACCACAATTGGCCAAGGGGTATCTATTTGTTATGATGCAGGGTGCCGAGTATCCGACATGGAATTTATTCAGTTTCATCCCACAACCCTGCATACAAAAGAGAACAACTCATACCTTATAAGTGAAGCGGTACGAGGAGAAGGCGCCTATTTAATTAACGAAAAAGGTGAGCGGTTTATGGTGCCAATCCATCCTCTTGCCGAGCTTGCTCCAAGAGATGTGGTGGCCAAAGCTATATTTGCTCAAAAAGAGGTATTTTTATCTCTTAGCCACTTAGACCCCGAGCGAATAAAAGCACGTTTCCCCAATATTTTCAAAACCTGCAGTGAGTTAGGCATAGATATGACAGATAAGATACCTATTGCTCCAGCTGCTCACTATATGGTTGGTGGAGTTAAAACCGATCTAAACGGGCACACAGACATTGAAAACCTTTATGCCTGCGGCGAGCTTGCCTCTACCGGCATTATGGGCGCAAATAGACTAGCCTCTAATTCCCTTGCCGAGTGTCTTGTTTTTGGCTACCGTGCCATTGAGCACACTGTTCGTGAGAAGCCCAATCTATTTAATGAGAAGAAAGATCAAAAGCATGAAAAAAGAGATCTTCATAATCAAGATAGCGAATCTACCCCCCACCCCATTTTCTACATAAACCCCAATAATGAAGATTTTTTCGTATCTTCTAAAGAGAAGATTTCTAATATTATGACTCATTATGCAGGAATAATTAGAAATCGGAAAGGCCTTTTAGAGGGAGTAAAGCAACTCAACCAAATTGAACAAAAACTCAATACCATTAAACAGAAAGAAAATAGCGCTAAGGAGCTAGAAATTAAGGGTAATGCAAAAGAGAAAAAAACTCTTAATAAAGAACTCTATTTAAAAAAAGAGTATTATTTAAGCGCTACCGAAAAGCTCCTTACAGTAGCCAAATTAATTGTAGATGGTGCTCTTTTTAGAGAAGAGAGCAGAGGAGGCCACTTTAGAGATGACTTTCCCTCAGAAGAGAACAAGCAACTTTATCACACAATCCAACAAAAAGGAAAAGAAATAAAAAAAGAGATAATTATGTCTGTAAACAATTTAATTGACAAGCTCATACAACTTGCTATAGAAGAAGATACAGGAGCTGGCGACGTAACCACAAACTCACTTATTCCAATAGAGTCAAAAGCTACGGCCACATTAACCATGAAAGCAAACGGAGTTATATCTGGAATTGAAATAATCAAAAAAGTTTTTGAACATTTCGACAATAATATTGTATTTGAACCATACGCTAAAGAAGGAGATATAGTCAAAAAGGGAGATACAATTTTAAAAATTGAGGGAAGCTATAGAGCACTCTTGACCGGAGAGCGTACTGCTCTTAACATTTTACAAAGAATGAGCGGAATAGCCACAGCTACTGCTGCTTATGTAAATGAGTTAGCGGGCACAACTACAAAACTATTAGATACTCGTAAAACTGCACCAGGAATGAGAATCTTCGATAAAATGGCAGTAGTTGCAGGAGGGGGCAAGAACCACCGAGTTGGCTTATATGATATGGCCTTAATAAAAGATAATCATATTAAGGTTGCAGGTGGCATCTCTAAAGCTGTTGAACAAGTAAGAAAGAATACTGGGAGCGAAATTAAGATTGAAGTTGAAACCACCAACCTCCAAGAGGTAAGGGAGGCACTCGAGAGCAAGGCCCATATTATAATGCTAGACAACATGGACAACAAAACCATGAGTGAGGCTGTTATAATGATAGGGAACAGAGCCGAGACCGAAGCCTCTGGGAACATGACTTTAGAAAGAATAAAAGGAGTTGCTCAAACAGGGGTAGATTATATTAGCGTGGGTGCTCTTACTCACTCTGTTAATGCACTTGACATAAGTATGAACATTTCACCTAGGTTATAATCCTAAGATTGTATCTATAAGTGATATATAACAAAATTGAGATATAAAATGGAAAACAATAAGATAGACAAAAGTGAGCTAGTAAAAGAGATAAAGAGGTTAAAAAAAGAGAAGAGCGTAACTATATTAGCTCATTACTATGTAGATCCCGAAGTTCAAAATATAGCAGATTACATAGGCGATTCACTTGGGCTTTCTCAAATGGCAGCCACTACCGATGCTCAAACTATTTTGTTTTGTGGAGTAAAGTTTATGGCCGAAACAGCATCAATAATCTCACCATTAAAAAAAGTGCTAATCCCCGATATTACAGCTGGGTGTTCTCTTGCAGAGAGTATTAACCCTAATGATATAATAGAGTGGAGAAAGCAAAATCCAGACGGAGTTGTTGTCTCATACGTAAATACTACAGCCGAGGTTAAAGCTCACACAGATATTTGCTGCACATCGGCAAACGCAGCTCAAGTGATAATGAGTATCCCAAACCATAAGAAGATTCTTTTTGGCCCAGATAGAAATCTTGCAAATTACATCAAACTAGTAACAGAGCGAGAAATGGATATTTGGGATGGAGATTGCGTAGTGCACGAAGATTTCTCAACTCAACTTGTTGAAAAACTCATTGAAAAGCACCCCGAAGCCGATTTACTTATCCACCCAGAGAGTAAATGTTCTCACGATCCAGTTATATACAGAAGAGCTAATTCATATGTTCTATCTACCTCTGGAATGCTAAAAAGAGCGGGTACTTCAAAGGCAAATAGCTTTATTGTTGTTACAGAACCAGGAGTTATTTATCAGATGGAACTTATGTATCCAAACAAAACTTTTATTGCAGTAGATAGTGCAAATAAGTGCGTCCAAATGAGAAAAATAACTTTAGAGAAGGTTCTTTGGTCTCTTGAAAACGATAAATATCAAGTTCAAGTTCCAAAAGAGATAAGAGCTAAGGCCTACCCTAGCATAGAAAAAATGTTAGAGATTTTAAATTAAGTTATCTTCAATTTCAGTAGCACTATTCTAAGCTTCGGTAGTACTTGGTTAATTTTTGGTCTTTACCACTTGTACATAAATAAAAGTTGAACTCTATTTGCATTGCCTTTTAGATTATTCATGTTTTTTCTTGTCCCATAAATATATTCTCCAGCAATTGTCATATTTTTTATTCCTGTCCAAAAAAGTGATGCAGAGATATAACTACCTGTAAAATACTCTTTAGCAGAATAATAATCATCTTTATTTACAAACCCTGCATTTGAAACAGTAGCAGCACAATAGGTATTTTTACTCAATGTTCCTTTTGCTCCAACAGAAATACCATACATATTAACTGCTTGCTGGGTTGTAACATTTTTCCCGGGTACTAAATCTACATTCAGAAGCGACAAATCATTGATATATTTTGCTATCCCCTTTCCATATATAGCTTGTGAGTAAAGCGTTATATATTTAGTTGCATTAATAGAGCCGCTAAGTTGAGCACCAAGGCCAACTTCTGTTTCAATTTTTTCTGTGCCTATTACACCATAATCCATAGGCCTAACTACTCCAGTTAACTTTATATGGCCACTCTCTCCTTTGAACTGAACAAAAGCAGGTATATCGGGGAAAGTTTGATCTATCTGTTTTATTCCAGGCTGAGTAGTCATTTTAACCGAAGGAAGTTCTATTGAAATTCCTACACTAATGTTCTTATCTAAATCTACTTTATACCCGAGTAACGGAGTACGGTAGAAAGTACGCGAGTTTGCAGCCTGAATATCTACAGTAGGTGCCTGAGAAGCAAGGTCGTTCATGAAACTCCATGTTTGACCTAATACAAAGCCCTTAAATGCGATATACGCTTGTCTTAGGCGAATTACATTGCCAGTTCCTCTAAAATCTGTCTCAATATAAAACTCTATATCACCTGCATCCGCTGTCTTCTGTACTGCCTTAACGCTCAGTCTTGTGTGTGAGGGGTCTATGTTAAAACGAGATTTATTATCCCAACTATCTGGAACATTAATGATTGCATTTCTAAAATCGTTATTTGCAACCAATCCTCCAAAATCGGCAAATGTGTTAACTCTAACGTGCCCACCAAATTTTATGGTAGTATTCCCTTTTTCGTATAAAAAGGGAGACTTTGCCCCCTGCCCTACAGCAGGAATATTGAAAACCAATACTGAAGCAAGAAGTAATCCAATTAGCTTTTTCATAGTTTGTGGTTTATTATTATGACTTTTTCTTATACAAAAGTAAAAGCATTTACTAAAATAACAATAGAGTTATAGTTTTTTTTAACAGTTAGTTATTGATGCAATTGCAAAACAGAATTCAATTCTGCATTTACTTTGACACTTTTTTCGGCAGATTTCATAGATAAACTTTCAATAAAATCTTTATAAAATAGCAATTTTCGTTTTGAACCAACTGCCCCTACTGAATTATTATATACAAACTTAGATTCTCTAAGAGCCCAATCCCACAGATTTGTAGATCTATTTTTATAGAGTGTTACATTTTGGATAAGACCTAGCCGGTAAAGTGGAGTGTACATTGCGCTTGTGAAATTCCCCAAAGAGTACATTATTAATGACTTCCTTGGCACTCCTAAAGAGTCATTGAATTTATAATAATAGTTGCTAAGAGAATCGTAATCTTCTTTTAAATTTTCTGGTAATGGGTTATATCCGTTGCCTAAGCAAATTTCTTTTGGCTGAACCATATGTGGATGGGAGCCAATAATGAGATCGGCGCCAGCCTCTGCCAATTTGCGTCCTATATTAACAATTATTTTATCTGGATATAATTCATACTCATAGCCCCAGTGCAGAAACAGAATTTTAATATCAATATTATCATTCTTCATCTTATTTAAAACTTCTAACTGAGTAGTCAAATAAAATAATAACTATTCTAAAAGTAATTCTCAATAAATAATTCTCAATTCAAATTTGTGTTTTGTGGAAGATCTTGGCATGTTAAAGTTGGCAAATAGATTAGAACCAAAGTAAGTAAAAAGAACCGAATAGTTAAGCTACTTTCCTTTGTTCTTGAATGGGCTGTAAAAACAAACTAAATAGGAATTTGATTGTTTACATACTAATAAGCATATTGTTAAATACTAAGAGAAATGAAAAGTATAGTAAAAGCTATTTTAATTTTAATACTCCCTCTTCTTATCTTCTCTTGTGCAACTCAAAGAGAAATAAATAGTAATGGGAGTGGAAGGCTAACCTTAAGAGATACCTCACAAGTAAAAGAGTCACTTGAGTATGAGCTTATTGTTTTTGACCCAGGCTTTGATTTTTGGCTAAGCTCTAACTCTTTTCAAAAAAATCAATACTCAAACGCCTACCTACAATCTATGAACAATCTGTATGTAACAGAATGGAATCGCCGCTATTCCCTAGGAAGTAGACTAATAGAAAGTTACATAGATTACAGCCCATTTATCGAGTATGATTTTGAACTTAACTATAAACTATTTATGTATTTTAAATACTTTGAAGAGAGCAACCGAATTAAGCTTCTGCCCTATA
>CAZHHY010000070.1:0-9426 GCA_964532375.1 uncultured Muribaculaceae bacterium | reverse complement strand
ACCTAAAAACCGAGCATAAAATAATTGCTGGTGTCTATCTAAACAGAATTAAGCGTGGAATGCCATTGCAGGCAGACCCTACCATTAAATATGCTTTAAACGACCCCTCTATAAAAAGAATTCTATATAAACACCTAACAATAGATTCGCCATACAATACATATAAAAAAGCCGGGCTTCCGCCCGGCCCTATTACTCTGCCTTCTCAAGGAGTAATTGATGCTGTTTTAAACTACTCAACACACAATTATCTCTATTTCTGCGCAAACTCTTCGCTAGATGGATCTCACAATTTTGCGAGAACATTAGTAGAGCACAACCGTAATGCCAGAGCATACCAAAGTGCAATCTCTAAATTGAAATATGCAAAGCACAATTAAAGTGTATTCGAAGTAACAGCCTCTAATGCCCTCTTAAAAATTATGTCATTTGCTCCGTTTACAATACGAAAATAGGCCGTTGTTCCAAAAAGAGATCTTGCCACAAGAGCTTTCATATATGTCTCTATCTCTAGTAAAGATTTCTCGAATTCCACACTGTCGTATTTCACTCCTTTATTATTTGCATACTCTATGAGACTATCTGTCACAGTCTTGTCTATTATAAAATTATCATTAAAAGTTTCGAACCTAAGATATTTAGCTTTCATAGATTCTCGGTTTTTATCTGAGAAATCATTCATGAAATCTAAAATAACGCCTTTCCTTATTAGTTGGGCATAATAGTTTGTAAAATAGGTAGTGTCTGCCGGAATAAAGATATCGGGCATAATTCCACCCCCACCATAAACCGTTCTCCCTTGTAAAAGAGTTTTATATTTTAGAGAGTCTGGAAAGTGAATACTATCGCGATTAAACGACTCCCCTTTCTCGTATCTCTCTATAATTGCCCTATAGTAAGATTGTGAAGAGCCTGCTTCATATGGGCTCTGAATTACCCTCCCACTTGGGGTATGATAACGAGCCACAGTGAGCCTTAGTTGAGAGCCATCGTTTAGTGGAAGCATCTGCTGCACCAACCCTTTCCCAAAGGTTTTTCGGCCTATTATAACCCCTCTATCCCAATCCTGAATAGCTCCAGCTACTATCTCGCTTGCCGAGGCAGAGTTTTCATCTACTAAAATAGCAAGTGACCCTTTTTTATAGAATCCATTACCTTTAGCCCTTTCGGTCATTTTTGGCATTTTCAACCCCTCTGTATAAACAATAGTTTGCCCAGCATTCAAGAAAAAGTTAGAGATCTCAATAGCAGTACCAAGAAATCCACCTGAATTACCCCTTAAATCTAGAATAAAACCAGATATAAAATCCATTTTTAGAGCTAGAAGTGAGCTAATAATCTCATGCGCAGAATTAGCAGCAAACCTACTTAGTTTAACGTATGCTACCCCAGGAGCTGCTTCATATGTAGCATCTACACTGTTAATAGGAATTTTATCTCTAACAACATCAAATACAAGAGGCTCTTTAACTCCTCTCCTATAAATAGTAAGCTTAACCTTGCTGCCCTTTGTCCCTCTCAAATATTTAAACACCATATCGTTAGTAAGGCCTATTGCAGCTACTTTATCGCTATCAATAGCTACTATTTTATCTCCAGCTCTAATTCCCACACTCTCTGATGGGCCACCCAAAATTGGCGAAGCAACTGTGAGAGTATCTCTTATTATTGCGAACTCTATACCAACTCCCTCAAAATTACCCTCTAAAGGCTCGTTCATTGCCTTAACATCTTTTGCCGAGATGTAAGATGAATGTGGGTCTAAAGTAGAAACAAGAGATTTAATAGCTTCGTCTGTAACATTATTATTATTTAATGTATCTAAATAATAGTTGTTTAGATAAAAAAGAACCTGCCCATACTTATTTATATATTTGTTCAAATCTTCTCTCTTCTCACTTTGTTGTGCATAAGAGATTATAGGAATAATTGTTAAGATTGAAACTGCAATTGAAATTAATTTATTCTTCATTCTATTAAATGTGATTATTTATCATTTATTAATTTTTACCAATGGTATATCAAACTCTATGCCCTCATTGGCTACAAAGGTCTCGGCAAAAACAGCACGCGCCTCTTCTAGTAGAGGTGCTATGTTTTTATATCTAGAAGAGAAATGGCCAATCAATAGTTTTTTAGCTTTTGAATCTACTGCGCAAGATGCTGCTTGAGCGGCAGTAGAGTGCAGAGTATCTTTTGCCATTTTTTGCAAATCAGATGCAAAAGTGGCTTCGTGATAGAGTAAATCTACATTCTCTATATAACTTGGTAAAGAATCAAATGGAGCTGTATCGCTACAATATGCAAAAGACCTAGGTGCATAGGGTTTATATGAAAAATCTTTACTTAAAAGAATCTCGCCACTCTCTCTAACTACATCTTCACCAGCCTTAAGCCTGGCAATCTCAAATAAAGTTATTTTATATGGATCTATTAAATGTTTATGCACGTTTCTTACAGGCTCTTTCTCACGAAACAGATAACCATAACAGCCTATTCTATGATTAAGCGGAAAAGAGAGAACCTCTAAGCTTTTAGTCTCTAAAATTGCCTGTAAATTATCTCCCGCTACAATAACATGAACTATTTCATACTTAAAGTTCTCTCCAAAAAACTTCATAAAGGAGCTAAGTAACTCTGCAAAAGAACTAGGAGCATATATATACAAGTTGTCAGTTCGCCCAATCATAGACATTGTAGAGAGCAACCCACAAAGGCCAAAGATATGGTCTCCATGGATATGTGAAATAAAAATGTCACGGATTTTCAAAAATGAAAAGCCATATTTTCTTAGTTGTATTTGACAACCCTCTCCACAGTCGATTAAAAACAAGCGCTCATGTACATTAAGAACATGAGCGCTCGGAAATCTATTCACTGTGGGCAGAGCCGAAGCACAACCCAATGATGTGAATGAAAACTTCATTTAAGGTTATTTCTCTAATTCATTGTTTTCCATTTCGCTCTTAAGTGCAGCCAGCTCGCTAATATCTCCAAGAGTAGTTTTCTCTAAGTTTGCTTTTAGCTTTTTAACTGCCTTTTGAGTAGCGTCACCTTCGAATACTCTTTCTTTAGGTTCTTCTTTCTTAGGTTCTTCAAAGAGCTTGGTATGAGATACAACAATTCTTTTAGTAGTTTTGTTGAATTCAATAACTTTAAATTCTAATTTTTCGTCCATCTTAGCCAAAGTTCCATCTTCTTTTGTAAGATTTTTCTGGCTAGCGTAGCCTTCTAAACCATAAGGAAGAGAAACAGTTGCTCCTTTATCTACGAAATTAGTGATAGTACCTTCGTGTACCGAGTTATTTGCGAAAACAGTTTCGAAAACATCCCAAGGATTCTCTTCTAACTGCTTATGACCAAGACTCAATCTACGATTTTCTTGATCTACCTCAAGAACTACAACCTCAACTTGGTCTCCCACCGAGGTAAACTCAGAAGGATGTTTAATTTTCTTAGTCCAAGAAAGATCGCTAATGTGAACAAGACCATCTACACCCTCTTCTAGCTCTACAAAAACTCCAAAGTTTGTAAAGTTTCTAACGGTAGCTGTGCATTTTGTTCCCACTGGGTATTTCTCGTTAATATTTGTCCAAGGGTCACTCTTAAGTTGTTTGATACCAAGAGACATCTTTCTCTCTTCTCTATCTAGAGTAAGAATAACTGCCTCTACCTCATCTCCAACTTTAAGGAAGTCTTGTGCACTACGTAGGTGTAAAGACCAAGACATTTCAGATACGTGAATAAGACCTTCAACACCTGGTTGAATCTCTATAAACGCACCGTAGTCTGCTATAACAACTACTTTACCTTTTACTTTATCGCCTACTTGAAGAGTTGTATCTAAAGAATCCCAAGGGTGTGAAGTAAGTTGTTTAAGACCTAGTGCAATACGTTTTTTAGTATCGTCAAAGTCAAGAATAACAACATTGATTTTCTCATCTAGCTGAACAACCTCTTCTGGGTGGTTAATCCTACCCCATGAAAGATCTGTAATATGAATCAAGCCATCTACACCGCCAAGGTCTACAAACACACCATAAGAAGTAATGTTTTTAACAATACCTTCTAGAATTTGGCCTTTCTCTAATTTACCAATAATATCTGCTTTTTGTGCCTCAAGTTCTGCCTCGATAAGAGCTTTATGCGACACAACAACGTTACGGAATTCATGGTTAATCTTAACGATTTTGAACTCCATAGTTTTATTAACAAATACATCGTAATCACGAATAGGCTTAACATCTATCTGAGAACCAGGAAGGAATGCCTCAATGCCAAATACATCTACAATCATACCACCTTTGGTTCTGCACTTAATGTAGCCTTTAACAATCTCGTCTTTTTCGAAGGCCTCATTTACCCTATCCCAAGAGCGAAGAGATCTTGCCTTTTTGTGAGAAAGAATGAGTTGACCTCTTTTATCCTCGGCATTTTCTACATACACCTCTACTTTATCGCCTATTGCAAGTTCTGGGTTATAACGAAACTCATTAATACTAATTACTCCCTCACTCTTGTAACCAATATTGATGATTACCTCTCTTTTATTAAGTGCAGATACAGTACCATCTACAACTTCATTCTCAATAACGGTAGATAGAGTTTGGCTGTAAAGCTCTTCTATTACCTTCTTTTCCGATTCGTAAACATAATCTGTTTCGAATGAATCCCAATCAAATTTATCTGCTGCAACCGATACGTTACTTGCTTTTGCTTTTGCAAAACCCTCTACTGGAGTATCATCGTCTTCAATGAAAGACTCTAGCCTTTCGTCAATTTTTTTGATGATTTCAATTTGCTCTTCTTGATCTAGTTCTAATTTTTTCTCTTTTGTCATTTTTTAAATTCTTAATTAACTAGTAGTTAGACATTATTTATAAGCCCAAAATTGGGAGCCCAAAAGTAGTGTTTTTTTTACAATCTCACAAAAAAATTATCTCTTTTAGAGTTGTATTAATCTAAATTCCATTTATCTTTGAAATCCGTAAATAAAACCAAACTACTTAACTAAAAAATTATTAATAATGAGTAATAAAAGCAGTGGAATAAAATCCTTCCCAAAAACCTTTTGGACTGTAATTGGAATGGAGTTTTTAGAGAGAGGCTCTTACTACAGCGTGATGTCTGTACTCTCTCTCTTTTTAATTTTAGGAGCCCAAAGCGGTGGCCTAGGCTTTAGCAAAGAGCAAGCTGGCGCAATCCTTGGTACTATCCCTCCTCTGCTCTATTTTTTACCAATAATCTCGGGAGCAATTGCAGATAGATATGGCTATAAAAAAGTTCTCACTTTTGCATTCATATGTATGATAGCTGGCTATTTTTTAACCGGTATTTCTAACAGCTATGCTCTTGTTTTTGGATCGCTCATTATAATGGCCCTTGGAGCCGGTTTCTTTAAACCAGTTATCTCTGGAACCATAGCAAGAAGCACCAATGAATCTAACTCAGCCCTAGGCTTTGGAATTTTTTATTGGTCTATCAATTTAGGTGCTTTTCTCTTTCCACTCATTTTAGTGCCAATTCTCAAAAGCTACTCTTACAGCTACATCTTCTATATGGCAGCAATTATAGGATTTCTGCTTTTACTAATCAATCTCTTTGTATATAAAGAACCAGAAAGGGCTAAAAGCAACAAGAGCTTGGGTCAAGTATTTAAAGAGATGGTGCTAGTTTTAAAAGATTGGCGGTTTATATTAATGATTTTTCTTTATTCGGCATTTTGGATTCTATACTTCCAAATGTTTGGAACAGTTCTTTGGTATGTAAAAGATTACATTAATATGGCGGCTGTTAACGAGTCTGTCAACTCATTTCTAAGTCTCTTTGTGAGCAATCCTAACTGGGAATTCGATGTAGAGCACGTTACTGTCATTAATGCCGGAGTTATTATAGTTCTACAACTTTTTGTCTCTAACTTAGTAAAGAAAGCGCCTGCATTACCAACAATGATTGCCGGCATAGGGCTTGGCACATTAGGTATGGGCATTCTTGCAATCTCCTCTTCACCTTGGGTTTTTATATGTGGCATTATGGTATTTACACTAGGAGAAATGACTACTCATCCAAAATTCATCTCTTATATTGGGCTTATTGCACCAGCCGATAAAAAAGCTCTCTATTTGGGCTACTCATTTTTATATGGAGTGATTGGTAGTAGTATTGGCGGTTTCTTAGGATCGGCACTGTATGTAAAGTATGTAGATAATCTTAACCAACCTCGTACTCTATGGCTAATATTTGCTGGGATAGGAGTAGTGAGCATGTTCTCACTTGCTCTTTACAATAAGTTTGTTGCTAGAAAAAATTAGAGCATTTTTTTACGACGGAATAGAATTGTAACTGTAATTACAGAGAACATCATTATCATCATTATAATGGCAAAATCTACCAGGCCTCCCATAATAGGGAGGTCTACATTCATTCCGTAAATACCTGTAATAACTGTTGGCGGCATAAACAGAAGTGAAACAAAGGTGAATATTTTCATTATCCTATTCTGCTCTAAATTAATTAACCCAAGAACTGTATTTTGAAGATATTCCAACCTTTCGAAACTAAAATTAATATGTTTAATAAGAGAGTTAACGTCTCTTACTAACACATCTAGTTTATTATAGACATCTCTTGGAAACTTGTCGCTTTTGAGCACGTTAGAGATCATTCGCTGTTTATCTACTATGTTCTCTCTAACCAACATAGTGTTTTCCTGCAATTGATTTATATCTAGAATAAAATCTTCACCCATTTGCCCACCATGCCCTACTCTCTTGCTAAACATTGCAATCTCCTTAGACATAAGCTCTATCATATCGGCATCTAGGTCTATCCTATTTTCTAAAACACCAACTAAAATATGGTATCCTGTAGGCATAATTTTATAATTGGCCAATAATCTTCTTTGAATGTCGGTAAAACTTTTGAGGGGTACTTGCCTAATAGAGACTATAATTCCTTCACACAAAATAAAAGAGACAGCCTCCATTGTGTAATCGTCTGGCCCGGGAATAAGGTAGTTAGTATTTATAAAGATTGTAGTCTCAGATTCTGAATATCTAGAAGAGCTTTCAATCTCCTCTGCTTGTGCTCGGCTTTGAAGAGTTGTATTCAAATACTCCTCTATAGCTCGTTTTTCGTCTCCAGATGGTAATGTAAGATCTATCCAAAGAATATCGTCGTAGCCAAGAGTTTCTAGCGCCTCAAGCTCACATGTTGTAGTTAATTGTCCTTTTTGTTTGTAGAATATTTCAAGCATAATTTTATCCGTTTAATTAGTAAACACTCTTTGTCGGATCTCTTTTCAGAGAAAAAAATTAGCCAAACCACGGCACTTTAGCTTTAAGTTCTTTCTGAGCTAAAGTCCAAAATTCAGAAAGCCCCTCTCTTTTATGAGGAGTTAAGTTATATGAAATATTGTTAACTAAGTAATTATAAGCAAAATCATTGTCAAAATTATGTGGAATAGTTTTAACAGCAGCCCCAATGTTTTCTACCCCAAACCTTAGGGCATTATTAAATTCGCTTATAAAGCCAGCATCTAATTTTTTATTAGATGTCCAACATGCAAATACAAAAGGGAGTTTTTTATACTCAATCCACACCTGAGCAAGATCATATACATATTTAAATTTATTACTATGTATCATTGCTTTGTCTCCTATTAGTACATAAGAAGCAGAGTAATGAATCTCTTGACCACCCTGCTCAAATTGTGCATATTCAGGATTAACTTTCCAATAGTTTCTAAATAGTATTCTAGATAACAGTACAGATGTACGTGACTCGCTATCTAAATAGACTCTTTTAATCTCTTCTACTGGTACATTACTACATAAAAGAACACTTGCAACACTACCTGTTGCCCCAATGCAGTAATCCGATACAATATTTTCTTTCCCTAAAGAGGGAATAACTGCCGATGGAATAATTCCTATATCTGTGTTGGCTTCTAATAAATCATTTGCAGCTTGGGCAGGTGTAGCATACTTAAGCTCAATTAACCCAGATACAGAATGATTCAACAAACCGTATACAAAAGGAATGGTGTTAAGGTATGAGATAACTGAAACCCGTATAGGCATAACTCATTAATTGGAGAACGTAAAGTTACAATTATTCTTTAATATACTTTTCTTTCTCTTTGAAAATATACATACCTAAGAACGTTAGCAGGCCATTTACAATAAGGATAGTAAAACCAAAGCCAAATCCTAAAAATTCTTTACCAGCATAGTCTAATATATAGCATAATATAGGAGAGGCAATTGCAACATATGGCATAAACTTATCTTTCACTTGATAGTTAGTTAACAACCCAAAGAAGAAGAAACCAAGCAATGGGCCATAGGTATAACCAGCAAGCATATAGACTAAGTCTATTACGGTTTGATTATTTACTATATTAAGAATCACAATAATTATAAAGAATAGGAACGCAAAGCTAGCATGAGCTCTTTGACGAATTTTTTTCTTTCTTATCTCTGAAAGATCTGTTCTACTATTAAACCCAACAAAGTCTATACAAAACGAGGTAGTTAAAGAGGTAAGAGCCCCACCTGCACTTGGATATGAAGCAGAAATAAGACCTATTATAAAGAATAGCCCCACCCCAAGCCCTAGATATTGGCTAGCTATAGTTGGGAATAGTTTATCTGTTTGTGCTTTAGTAAATATACCCTCGGCGTCGGCTAAGCCAATACCCTCCATTCCACCTAATTTAGCGCTCACATAAAGTGCTAAAACTGCACCAAGTAACAAGAAGAAGTAGTTTACAACTACTATTGTAATACTAGTGGTGTATACATTTTTCTTAGCTTCACTAATATTTTTACAAGAGAGATTTTTTTGCATCATCTCTTGGTCTAGGCCTGTCATTACAATAGTAATAAACATGCCAGCTACAAACTGCTTAATAGCATTTGTGCCATGGCTCCACTCCCAGTCTAACCAGCTTGAATAAGCCGATTTATTAACTTCTGAAATCATCTCTACTACTCCCCATTTCATATCTTTGGCAATAAAAAATATTGTAAGAAAAACTGCCAATAACATAAATGTTGTTTGAAGTACATCTGTCCAAATTATTGTCTTAACACCGCCTTTAAAAGTATAGAGGAAAATCAAAAACATAAAGATAAAAGAGACTACCCAAAAAGGAACCGACCCTGCGGGTAAAAATGTGTGTAAAACTAAAACTACCACAAAAATCCTTACTGCTGCACCTAAAATCCTAGATACCATAAACACTGTTGCACCTGTCTTGTAGGTAAAAAACCCAAACCGCTGCTCTAGATAGGTATAGATAGAGGTAAGGTTCATCTTGTAATACAATGGAATAAGAATCTGCGCAATTACAACATATCCTAGTACAAACCCTAATACAAGAGGCATGTAGTAGAAGTTTTGATTAAGAACGTTACCTGGTAC
>CAZHHY010000069.1:1622-9719 GCA_964532375.1 uncultured Muribaculaceae bacterium | reverse complement strand
TGCAGAAATATTCTGTTGCAGAAGCCGAAGAACATTTAGCACCCATAAAAGCTTTGGCCAATAACAAAGATATTTGGAATTACGCTTTAGATGGTTTGGCTCTCTTTAGTGCAAAAGGAGTATTTAAAGTGGTAGGGCTACATACACCTGTAGCTGAGTTGGCTATGGTGGCAGATAGTTTTCATACCAAACCATTACAAAAATATTTACAATCTGCTAATAACTATCACGTTTTATGTTTAACCCTTAGTGATATTAAACTTTTTGAAGGAAACCGCCACTCACTAACTCAAGTGGAACTCACTTCCGACACTCCAGATACTATTATTGAAGCAATTGGAGATGAACCATATGAAAAAAACATAACTATCTCTTCTTATGGAGGCACAAGAGGCACTAGTTCACCTATGTACCACGGCCACCACAGCATAAAAGAGGAGGCTAAAAAAGATGCCGAAAAGTTTTTCAATATTGTTGCAGATTCTATTTATGAAAACTACTCCAAACCTTTGGGCTGGCCTCTTATACTGGCCGCACTACCAGAGCATCACAGCCTTTTTCAACAGGTAAACAAAAACCCTATGTTGCTATCTAAAGGTATCTATATAGACCCTTCGTCTCTATCTACAGAGCAGCTTGCAAATATGGCTTGGGAAGTAATGGAACCACAATATAACCTAAAACTAGACAATATAGTTGCCAGGTTTGAGAAGGCTAGGGCTTATGGCAAAGGGAGCGACCAACTCAAAGAGGTAGCTGTAGCTTTAGGCAAGGGAAGGGTTGATACTCTTATAGTTGAGGTCAATAAAATAATTCCTATGAGTGTTGCAAATCTTGCAGCGGGTAATAAAGAGGAAAAAGATATAACAAGTCCAAAAGTAGACGACCTGTTAGACGAGATGGGAGAATTAGCAATAAAAATGGGTGGAGAGGTTATAGTTCTACCAGCAGATAAAATGCCTAGCCAAACAGGGCTTGCAGCAATATTCCGTTATTAATTAAACTGAATAAAATTTATAACTTTTTTACTTCATCCAGAATATCCCTTTTTTATAGATACTTCTAGCCCAGTAAACAAAGGGGGTGTCTGCAACTGCTACAATCCATTTGAGAAAATAGGTGGTAATGAAAATTTCAATTAGTACAGGTGTTTCAAAAACTCCATAAAAGGCAATTAACGTAAAAACTAAACTATCTATAAGCTGCGAAACCATAGTACTTAGGTTATTGCGTAACCACAACTGGTTCTCTTTGTGAAAACGTCTCTTCCAAAAGTGAAAGGCCCACACATCATGGCGTTGCGAAAGCATATAAGCTGTGAGGCTAGCTATGGCAATTCGCGGCATCAAATTAAAGATGGTGGCTGTAGCTTGGTGGGTTACCAGTGAAAAATGGTCGCCTTCTAATGGCTTGAAATACAGTGCTAAGTTCATTAGCAATGTCATGGAAATGAGACTAAAAAAACCAATCCACACCGCTTTTTTGGCTTCTTGCTTCCCGTAATTTTCTGAAAGAATATCGGTAACTAAGAACGAGGTGGCATACACTATGTTTCCCAATGTAGCAGCCATTCCAAACAAATTTACTGTTTGTACCACCTGAATGTTAGCAACAATTACCGAAACCGGAATCCATATAATGAGCCCCCATTTGCCGAAAAACTTGTACGCAATTATTATTAACAGAAAATTTGCCAGCAGCATAGCCAGCCAAAGCAATTCATTTTGCATTTTTTTATTATTAGCACAGGGTGATGCCACCTGTAGTTAGGCCACAAAAGTACTTATTTTTTTTTGGATAGGGGGTGCCGAGGTTATTTCAGTTCAAGTTTTTAAGATTTTACAGTTGCGGTTTAATTTGTTCTAAGTAAAAATTGTAAAACTTTTCTTTAATTTGGTCACGAACACGAATATATTCGCTCCAGATAAACTCTTCTGTTCCTGTAGCATCTGAAGGGTCTTCAAAGCCTATGTGCAAACGATTCTTAACTCGGCCTTTAAAAGTAGGGCAAGCCTCATTTGCTCCCCCACAAACAGTAATTACATAGTCCCACTGGTCATTCAAATAGTTCTCAACAGAATGGGAAGAGTGGTGGCTTATGTCTATACCTATTTGTGCCATTGCTTCAACCGCTTTAGCGTTTAATTTGCCAGAGGCTTGTGTACCAGCAGATCTCACAGTAATGTCTTTATTAAACGACTGTAAAAACCCATGTGCCATTTGGCTTCGGCAACTATTACCTGTGCATAGTATTAAAGTTTTCATACGTAAAATTATTATTTTTTCATTTAAAAACTAAAGCTTTTTCATTAAAGTAACTTTTGTAAATAGGCCTAAATAAATTCTACACTTTTTAATATAGCTTTTGATATTCAAATAGTTAGCTTTTCAAATAGGCTAAAAAAGGTCTATTTAAAAAGTCAAACTACTTATAATAAGATAGTTAACTAGAAGTGTAACGATTGGCCTAAAGTTTCCCACCTTGTAACTTATTGATATTTATTAATAACAATAAGTATTCTTCTGTTGTGGATAGTACCAAAAAAAACATACTCAAAATTAGGATTAATTTATTCATGGAATTTTTATTTTATCTTTGTTTACATTAGTTAAGACAAAAAAAGCTCATAAGTTTAATTTGCCTATAATTCATACATGAGGCTAGCCTCTCAATTTTTTTCTTATGGTTAGATACGTGCATTTAGAATACCTGTTTCTCACTATGGCTCTGAGCTGCTTTGCTATTTGCTTAAATGCTCAAGTTGAACAAAACTACTCATCTAAGGAGTACTCACTAGAGTTGATAGATATTATTCCAGAGAGTAGGGTGGTTATAAATTGCCCAAAAAGCGAACTTATAAACCCAAAACTTCCTACAAGAATTGTATTCTATGCACTTCCAAACGGTAACACTATTGAACAGACTGCTGGCAAACTTATGGGGCCAGCAGATGATTGGCATTTCAATATTCAGCATATAGCAGCACAAACTCGCTTTCTTAGGGAAAACGACACCAAACATAACTACATTACAGTTTACCTACAGGCTTCTATGAAGGCCTGGACTGCCCATGCGGCAAAATATGCAGAGTCGCCAAAGCTATATGTTCATTTGATAGATTCTGTTTGCAACTTCATTTTTAAACATTTTACTCTTGGGGCAATAGACACTTCTGGGGCAATAGACACTTCTGGGGCAAAAAAAATCTGGGCATCTCTTGTTCCTTTTGAGCTGCAGCAAATTGTATTGAGCAGCCATAGCGGTGGAGGGAAGTTTTTGTTTAATTACATTAAAGGGGTAGAAAAGATTCCTGCAAAAATCAAAGGGATAGTTTTTATTGATAGCAACTATGGTTACGAAGATTCGCTTCACGCAAAAAAAATGACAAACTGGATTAAGAGTTCGTCAAGCAACAAACTTGCAGTGTTCAGCTATGTAGATACCACCGTAACACTTAACGGCAAGCCAATTGTGAGTAGTAAAGGAGGAACAGGATACATAAGCAAGGTTATGACCGAGGCGTTTATGTGCTCAGGAATCAATTTAAGAAGTTACTCAGATTCGCTCTTTCGCAAATATATTGGTTTAGGAGGCTCTGGCCCAAAAGGAGGTAGAGTGCAGATTCTTATTAAAGAGAACCCTATGGGAGAGATTTACCACACAGTTTTAGTGGAGCGTAACGGATTTATTCATTCGTTGTTAATTGGTAATCCGCTGGAAGAGAAGGGATACAAGTTTTGGGGAGAACAAGCATATTCAAAATTTATTGAATAGGTTTTGTAGTCTAATTTTTTTTCAATAAAAAGCAAGTCCTGAAAACTCAACTACCTTATTTTAAAATAATTAATTCAAAGAGAAATAGAGCAATTTCAAGGACAAGGAGAGTAATTTTTTGATTGACGGTAGCTGTCAAAATTGTGGTGTAGCTTTGATGAATTAATAATTAAGATATGGAAATAATTTATATTGTTATTGGGGCAGTTTTGGGGCTTCTAATTGGTTGGTTTATAGGGAAGGGGCAAAACAATGCTGCTTTAAAAAGCGAGATGGAGGTTCTGGTGCAAAAATTAAATGATGGCCAGAGAGATTTTATTACTCTTCAAGCAAGTTCGTCGTCTATGTTAGAGGCTGCAAATGACAAGGTAGAAGAGAAGCTGGCCGAGGTTACTTCTTTAAAGGAGGAGTTAAAAAAGACTATTGATAGTTTCGATTTGTGCAGGCAATTGTTGGCTACGGCAAATGCAAAAAACAGCGCAAACGAAGAAAAACTGGGCATACAAAAAAAAGAGATGGAAGAGATGGGTAAAAAGTTTAATACCGAATTTGAAAACATAGCCAATAGAATCTTAGAGACTAAAACAGAGAAGTTTACCGAGCTTAATAAAGTGAATCTCAAAGCAATTTTAGATCCGTTAGGAGAGAACATAAAAGAGTTTAAAAACAAAGTAAATGAAACTTACGACAAGGAGTCTAAGGAGCGTTTCTCTTTGGGAGAGAGGGTAAAAGAGTTGGCTCAGCTAAACCAGGTGATTAGTGAAGAGGCTAGGAATTTAACTAAGGCGCTAAAGGGTGAGGCAAAAACGCAGGGTGGCTGGGGAGAGATGATTCTTGAGAGTATTCTTGAGAAATCTGGGCTTAGAAAAGATGAGGAGTATTTTCTGGAGTATCAATTAGAAGACCAGCAGGGTAGGGCCTTACGCTCGGACTTGGAGAACAAGAAAATGCGCCCCGATGCTGTAATTAAATACCCAGATAATAGAACTGTTATTATTGACTCTAAAGTGTCACTAAATGCATATACTAGATATATTGATGCACAAGATGCTAAAGAGCAAAAGGCACATTTAGAAGCTCATGTGAGCGCTGTGAAAAACCATATTGTGACTCTTAGTGCAAGAGGGTATGACGATTACAACAAATCTCTAGATTTTGTAATGATGTTTATCCCAAGTGAACCAGCATATATTGCAGCAATTCAGGGAGATCCTCATCTTTGGAATTATGCATATGAGAAACGCATACTTCTTATTAACCCAACCAATCTTATAATTTCGCTTAAACTTATTTTAGATTTATGGAACAGGGAGTATCAAAACCAGAACGCACAATTAATAGCAGAGAGAGGCTCAAAACTTTACGATAAATTTGTAGGGTTTGTATCTAATTTAGAAGAGATTGGCAAACACATAGATAAAGCCCAAAATGCATATACAGACTCTTTTAAACAGTTAAGCACTGGCAATGACAATCTAGTATTGCAAGCCACTAAACTTAAAGATCTTGGGTTGAAAACCAAAAAAGAGCTACCAGAGCAGCTAGTGAGTAATTCTAACGTAAAAACCATAGCATTTGAATAAAACTATAATTGAGGGACAAGCAAGTTTAGTCTCACTATTTTTTATAGTGTCTTCCAAAATAAGAGTTGGACTGTTATCATCAGAAAACAAAGTATTTTCTATATCAACAAAACCGTGTCCTGCTGTTGCACTTCTTAGATGTGATACGTTTTTTGGGAAACGAATAGTATTTAATGAAGCCCCATTTATAATTAATGCTTTTATCGTTTGAAGCAGAATCCTCAGCCCAATCCAAAAGAGAATCATTATAGTATCCATCACCTCTACCCTTTAAACTTCGTTGCTAAATAATTACTTGAGCATCTTGTAAGGATGCGGTTAACTTGCCAATGTCGTTGGTAGGCAATTGCCTTGTTAATTCATATGCGAAGAATTTTGCGTGATATGCCGATAATTTATTCACTTATAATCTTTTCTGTTGTTTAAAGCAAATATACAACAAAGGAAAGAAAAAGAGGATTATTTCCCAATACAAAACTTACTAAAGATATTGCCCAATATCTCTTCGGTATTGATTTCGCCTACAATCTCGCCTAGGTGGTAGAGGGTTTCGCGAATGTCTTGTGATATTAGATCTGTTGGGATTTGTTCGTTAATGCCTTCGGTTACTCTGTAGAGTGAGGCTCTGGCGTCTTTGAGTGCTTCGTAGTGGCGTACATTTGTAACTAGGGTGGTGTAGGAGCTCTCTACTTTATCTAGGCGGCACTCTAAAAGAGATTTATTTAAGGAGTCAATACCAATTAGACCTTTTGCAC
Organism: uncultured Muribaculaceae bacterium; assembly: GCA_964532375.1. Classification (GTDB taxonomy): domain Bacteria; phylum Bacteroidota; class Bacteroidia; order Bacteroidales; family UBA932; genus Bact-08. The sequence continues at coordinate 3,606 of CAZHHY010000069.1, read as the reverse complement.
TAATTGAAATAATGGAGATAGGAGAGAGACTAACCTGTGAGCACAACTTAGCTATGGTAGAAAGGTATTCATCAATTGATTTCTCAAGTACTAGGTCACACTTGTTAATTAGAATAATTACTTTTTGATTCCGGCGGTCTATTATAGATGTAAGTTGGTTAATGCTCTGCTCAAAGTTATCGGGCCTTTCTGCGTCTAAAATAAGTAGTACAACAGATGCGCTTTTAATCTTACTATAGCTTCGCTCTATACCAATCATCTCTATTGTCTCTTTAGTTTCGCGAATTCCAGCGGTATCTATAAAGCGGAAACCTACACCATCTATATTCATGTAACCCTCAATATAATCTCTAGTAGTGCCATGAATATCAGATACTATAGCCCTCTCTTCTTGGAGTAGTACATTAAGTAGTGTGCTTTTACCTGTATTGGTAGCTCCTGCAATTGCAACAGGTATTCCGTTCTTAATAACATTACCTAATCTAAAGGAGTCAATGAGCAGTGTAATGTGGTCTTCTACTGCGGTTAATAGTTCTTTAAGTTTAGCGCGGTCTGCAAATTCTACATCTTCCTCTGCAAAGTCTAGCTCTAGTTCCATTAGTGAAACTATCTCTAATAGAGAGCTTCTCATTACAGAGAGCTCTTTAGAGAAGCCGCCCTTCATCTGCTGCAAAGCTACTCGGTGCGAAGCCTCATTTTCAGACGAGATTAAATCTGCCACTGCCTCGGCCTGGGCCAAATCCATCTTACCGTTTAAAAATGCTCTTTGCGAGAATTCGCCAGCTTTGGCAAGTTTGGCCCCTTTTGTTATTAGGAGCATTAATATCTCTTGTTGGATATAATATGAGCCATGGCAAGAGATCTCTGTCATCTCTTCTCCGGTGTATGAGTTAGGTGCGCGAAACAGCGAAACCAGTACCTCGTCTATCATTCTCTCTCCGCTATAAATTACGCCAAAGCGTAATCTGTAGCTTTTGGTTTTATGCAAGGGAGCCCCTTTTGCTGGCTTAAAAATAGAATCGGTTATACTAATGGCCATTGGGCCGCTCAATCTAATAACTGCAATTGCCCCTTTACCCTCTACAGTAGAGAGAGCACAAATTGTATCTGGTAGTAATTGACTCATATCTCTATCAATTAATGTTGAGTATATAAAATTTAGCACCTATTTATGTTATAACAGTTTCTTTTCCATCAAGACTACGTTTTCTAGGTGATGAGTGTGAGGGAACATGTCTACCGGTTGTACTTTTGTAATTTCATATTGATCTCCAATAAGCTCAATGTCTCTAGCTTGAGTAGCAGGGTTACAGCTTACATAAACAATTTTTTCTGGAGCTGCTTGTGCAATAACCTTTGCAACATCGGGGTGTATTCCGGCTCTTGGTGGATCCAATACTATAACATTGGGCGTTCCCTCTTGTTCAATGAATTGTGCAGAAAGAATATCTTTCATATCGCCTGCAAAAAAGGTGCAGTTATCTATATTATTATTGGTTGCATTAACTTGTGCATCTACTATAGATTCAGGAACATACTCTATTCCAACTACCTTAGAAGCATTGCGTGCCAAGAAGAGTGCAATTGTGCCTGTTCCAGTATATAGGTCATAGACAATCTCTTTGCCAGTGAGCCCTGCAAAATCGCGAACAATTGAGTAGAGTTTATATGCCTGGTTTGAGTTGGTTTGATAGAAAGATTTTGGCCCAATTCTAAATTTAAGATTTTCCATCTGCTCGTATATATACTCTTCTCCACCATAATTATAGATCTTCATACTGTAGGGAGGGGTCAGTCTGATCAGGTTTAACCGGATAAATGGCAATGTCAGCAAGAGCTCCCTCTTTGAGATGACCTTTCCCCTGATCAATGATACCAAGAGCCTTAGCCTGACCTGCCCTTGTCATAACCGCAATATCTTCAAAACTCAGTTCACGGTCGATAGTTCCCAGGGATGTTCTGTCAGTTGTAAGTTTGTGAACCT
>CAZHHY010000069.1:0-1612 GCA_964532375.1 uncultured Muribaculaceae bacterium | reverse complement strand
ATCTTCAATTGCGTTTAACAAATTTGTGCACAGCTCTTCATCTTCGTATGCAAATACAACAATTACCATTACCTCTCCCGTAGTTGAGGTTCTAATAACCATATTGCGCATAAGCCCAGTTTGCGAGCGCAGGTCAAAATAGGAGTAGCCATTCTTTACAGTGTACTCCTTAACAAAGAGCCTAATCTCGTTAGAGGGGTCGCTCTGCAGGTAACATTTCTCTACATCTAAAACTTTATCGAACATGCCTGCTATATGAAAGCCCAGGCCCATTTTGTCTTGGTCTGAAAGACCCTCGGCCTCGTTTATGCTCTCTATCCACCGTTTGTTAGAGAAGGTAAACTCCAGCTTATTTCTATAATACTGAGTGTTTTCCGATCCTAAAATTGGTGATATTTCTGGCAATGTTAGGTGCCCAATCCTAGTTAGCTGGTCTGTAACTTGTTGCTGCTTGTTTTCTAATTGAACAGAGTAGAGGAGAGATTGCCATTTGCACCCCCCGCATAGCCCATAATGGCTACAAAAAGGCTCAATTCGCATTGGCGAGGGCTCTACCATTCTTGTTATGATACCCTCCATAAAACCTCTTCTCTTATTTTTTATTTGTACATCTACAATGTCTCCTGGTACTGCAAATGGTACAAATAGAACTTTACCGTCTATATGTGCAAGTGATTTACCCTCGGCAGCAATTGCCTCAATTTTAACGTTTTCTAATAACTCTTTATCTCTTCTTCCCATATCTTTGTATATAATGCTGCGAAATTAACTTTTTTTAAACTCATATGTTTATAATATGCATTAAATATTGTAAATTCGCTAACACGCTTAATGTTGTTTTTATGAAAAAGTTTTTTATTGTTATATTAACCTTAGCATTATACGCCACTGCTTGGGCTTCTTCTCAAGAATTTCTTTCTGTGAGTGGTAAGGTACAAGATGCCTCTAATGGTAGAGCTCTTGGCTTTGCCTCTGTGCACCTACTGCACACAAACATTAGTAATGTCTCTAATACAGATGGTATTTTTGTGCTTAAATACCCAGTAAATACAAAGGCAGATACTCTAATGATTTCATACTTAGGCTATAAGTCTAAAAGAATTGCACTTTCAGATTTTAACGGCAAAGAGCTTAAAATCTCTTTAGACCAATCTATTATTTCTCTTAAGCCAATTACTATTAGACCACAAGATGCTTTATCTATACTAAAGATGGCATTCTCTAGAGTACCAGACAATTATAGCTCTAAACCAATGCAAATGACTGCTTTTTATAGGGAGATGATCAAAAAAGGAAGTAATTATGTGGCTATAAATGAAGCTGTTTTAGATATTTCAAAAGCTTCTTATACCAACTATAAGGCAGATCAAATTGGTATTTATAAAGCACGTGGTAATTATGATGAATATAGAATAGACACTCTGTTAATTAAGTTCCAAGGTGGTCCAAACTCAGCAATTGACTTAGATATTGTAAAAGATCCATTCTTGGGAGTAGAGCCTATGTTTTTAGATCAAATTTATGAGTTTAAGTTTAGCGAACCAGTAACACTAAATGATAGATTGTTTTATGTGATAGAATTTGACGAGAAAGTTAGAGAGAAAGATATTTT
>CAZHHY010000068.1:0-9762 GCA_964532375.1 uncultured Muribaculaceae bacterium | reverse complement strand
TTTTTAATATATTATTGTAGTGGATTATTATTGTTATGTTTATTTTTTTTAACTTTACAAGTGAACCCTATTTAAGATCTATGACTATTCCTAAGGTGACTGTAGTAATGCCAGTCTATAATACAGCCGATTATCTAAATATGGCTGTAGATTCAATTCTAAATCAATCACTAAAAGAGATTGAGTTTATTATTGTTAATGATGGCTCTACAGACCAAAGCTCGGCTATATTAGAAAGCTATGCTAAAATAGACCAGCGGGTTATGTTAATTAATAAAAATAATGAGGGCTCTTCTATCGCTCGTTCTATTGCTCTCTCTAAAGCCTCTGGAGAATTTGTCTACTTTATGGATAGCGACGATATCCTCGATACAGAAGCGCTTGAGCAATGTTATAGATATGCTAAGGAGAGAAATTTAGAGTTAATTTTATTTGATGCAATCTCTTTCGACAACTCTACAGGTTTACAAAATCAAGATTTTAACTATAATAAAAAGAACCTCTTCCCGTTAGATATAATGACTGGATTAGAGATGATCTCAAAACTGTTGGTTAAAGGGTTGTTTAGGGTTCCACCTTGGATTCATTTCATTAGAAGAGATTTAATTACCAATAATAACCTAGATTTTTATCCGGGAATTATTAATGAAGACGAACTTTTTTTCTCTAGAATATATTTCTTTGCTCAAAGGTGTGCATATTTGCCAAAACTCTTCTTTCAAAGGAGAATAAGGCCAAATTCTACAATGACTGCAAAATTCTCGTTTAAGAGAGCTAGTTCTTACTTTGTCATTATAGAGGAATTAAAGAGAGAAGATACTAGCCACTCATCACTCTTAGAAGAGATTGTTCAAAAATTGATTAGAAACATTGCTAATGGCGTTGCATACCAAACCTCTGTACTCTCTTCTAAAGAGCGGTATAAAGTAATAGGTTGGCTTTATAAACAAAGGTTGTTAAGAACGCTTAGTATTAAAAACTTTATAGTGCTCTTTCTCCCTTGGACAACCAAGATTAAGCCTAACTCGGCATTGAACTAACTCCGTTTTGCCCTTTCCCAATTCACACTCTGGGCCTTAGAAATATAGCGAAAGAACCCAAGATATACTGCATAATTCATAATAAGAAAGTAGAATGGAATAAAGAGAATTTTCCAATTACTCTTCTTGCTTTGCAAATACCACCCTGCCAATGCCATAATGTAACATAGTATTTGAAGGGCAAGGGTTATTCTGTAAAACACCCCAGAGTTTATAAGGGCTATGTTTAGCAGAAATATTAGGGGTAGCATTAGTGGAGTAATGGTCCATCTTAAGACCCTATGAGAGATATACTGAAAAGACAAAAGCCCATACTTAAAGATATTAAGAAGAGGTTTTAATCTTATTACAGATTGAATTCCACCCGCAGCTATTCTTACTTTACGTTTAAGCTCTTCTTTTACATTTGCCGAGGGGGTTTCAACTGCATATGCATTAGGGTTGTAGTCAATTTTAAAGCCCTGCATTGCAACCCGTAGAGAGATTATAAAATCGTCTAATAGAGTGTCGGGCTCTACTTCTCTATATAATTCTGTTCTAATGGCAAATAACTCACCTGCAGCCCCCACTGCAGAGTTCAGTTGGGCATCCCATTTCTTTAGTAGCGATTCATACTTCCAATAAAAACCCTCGCCTGCGCCAGCTGCCTTCTCCTTAGTTTCTACAATAACCCTCTTCTCTCCAGAAACGCAGCCCGTTTTAGGGTCTTGGAATAGATTTGCAATTACTTTTATTGAATCTTTCCCAAGCATTGTGTTGGCATCTGAAAAGACAATGATGGGAGACTTAATAAATTTCACAGCCCTATTCATAGCAGCTATTTTGCCTTTCCTCTCATTTTCGTGAATTACAACAATGTTTTGGTACCTCTTTAATAATTCTGGAGTACCATCGTTGGAGCCATCTGTTACCCACAAGAACTTTAGTTTCTGGGTAGGATAATCTAGTTCTAATGAATTCTCTACCTTTTTTTGAACATACTCTTTCTCATTATATGCTGTTACTAATAGGGTAATTTCTGGGTAGTTGTCATAGGGCTCAAACTCTTCTTGTTTGACAAATATTTGTTTTAATTTAACTAGAACAAATAGCAAAAGTCCATATCCTAAATATGAATAAAAGATTATAAATAATGCGATAAAGAATACAATTTTTATGGTTGTCATAATCTAGTTAAGATGTTAAAGTATTAATTATAGACTTTATTATGATGTGTAAGTTTCAATGTTTTGTATAAAGAGTTATAAACTTCATTATAAAGAGCTATATACCTCATTATAAAGGCTTAAGTACCTCTTGGCCATTTGATGCCATGAAAACTCGGGTGCTCTTTTTAATCCTTTATCTATAAGTGATTCTCTAAGCGGCTCATTGGTAAGAGCTTCTTCAATTGCATCTGCTATAGACAAATAGTTGGTAGGGTCTACTAATAAAGCTGCATCGCCTGCCACTTCTGGCATTGATGAAGAGTTAGAAGTAATAATAGGTACCCCACAAGCCATCCCTTCTAAAATAGGGATTCCAAAACTCTCTCTAAGAGATGGGTACAAAAAGAGAGAGCTAAGGTTAATGATTTGCGGCAACTCAATATTAGGGACATACCCCAGCAAGATAATTTGATCTCTTATACTAGAACACTCAATGTTGCTAAGTATTTGTTGCAATGCACTCTCTTGGAAGTCTAGCATTACTAACTTATATTTTTCTGAACTCTTATTGTTGAAGTGAGCAAATGCTTTTAAAACATTGGGTGTGTTTTTCTTGGGATCGGTATTCCCTAGGAAAAAGAAAAACTTATTGGGGAGGTTATATTTTATTTTACACAGATTTAGCAATTTGTTATCTGAAATTACTTTAAAATGCTGGCCTACGCCGTTATAGATAGAGACTAAATTCTCTTTTAACCCCATAAAGTCGCTTATTCGCTTTTTTTCAAACTCAGAAACCGTTACAACTCTTTTACTTTTCTTAGCGGCAAGTGGTACTACCATTCGCCTGTAAAGATTACCAAATCTTTGATAGGCAGTTGCTCCACCACTAAAGAGGTTTAGATTTTCTAGATAGATAATATCGTGTAGAGTAATAATTAAGGGGGTAGAACCCAATAGTGGCGCAGTATTGGAGGTGCAGTGCAAAATATCGCAATTATACTTATTAACTGCTTTAGGCAAGGCTATTTGCTCCCAAATAGGATAGGGGCCTCCATTTAGCTCTATTATATTAAAATTATTCTCAGAAGTTAAACAGATATCTTGGCCTGGGCTAACAAATATAAAGTACTCGTTTAGATTATCAATCAATTTTAGGTTATTGATTAACTCCAAAGCAACCATGTCCATTCCATGCTTTTTGGTTCTAAAGATTCTTTGGGCTTCTATTCCTATTCTCATTAAAGCTCTTTTTTAATAGATTACTTCATTTTACTTAATCTTACTTAACCATACTTGGTCATACATAGTCTTCCCTAATATTGCTTAGCCTTACTTAACTTTCTCGGCTTTACTCCTTAATACCACTTTGAAGTTTGCAATTACCCAAAAGTATGCTTCCCAATATGCTCTAACATTAGAAAATTGATTTCTTATGGCAAACAGAGCTGTGTTTTTGGGAAGTGAAACAAGAAATTGGAAAAGAAGACTCAAGATAAGTTTCCTACCCACATAGTTTCGTATTGTATAAATGAGCCTACCTCGGTTAAGATAATATGTTTTTAACGAACTCTCTTTCCCAGTAGAGACCGATTCCTTATGAAGTATATAAGAGAGTGGGCAGTAGTATAGTTTATACCCTTCTTTAATTGCCATTTGAGCCCAATCATGCTCTTCGTAATAGAGAAAGTAAATTTCTGGCATTAACCCTACTTTATCTATTACTTCTCTTTTAACCATCATGGCTGCACCATGAATAGAATAGGTCTCTTTTGTGACATCATAATCACCTTTATCTTTGCAAAGATATCCTATGGCTCGATTCCTAACTGTGATAGCACTCATTTTAGTAAAACCTGCATATTGGATTATAGATGGCTGGTTAAAAAATTTAATTTTTGGACTAACCATTCCTATAGTACTATCGCTCTCCATTAACTTAACAATGGGTTCAACAAAGCCTGGTGGCACTTCTGTATCGTTATTTACGAAAAGCAGATACTTTCCCTTAGATGCCTTTATTCCCGCGTTGTTGCCGCCTGCAAAACCTAAGTTTTCGCCTGTCTTCACTAAATTGATAGAAGGATATTTCTCTTGTAGCCAATTAGGACTCTCTTTAGTAGAGCCGTTATCAACTACAATTATTTCATAATTAGAATAAGTTAACCCCATTAAGGTGTCTAATAATTGTGAGGTTACAACCGATTGATTGTAATTTACCGTAATTAAAGAGACTAATGCAGCAGATTCCATAAGTCAAATATACTAATATTAACAGAAAAAGGGGGTCATAACTGGCCCCCTCTCTATTGAATATTTACAAATTAATAAATGAGATCTGAATTCCTATATCCTACTCCATTTGAATACCAATCGGCATTGGTGGCCCCTCCAGATGTAGCCCATGCAGAAAAGTGAGTGTAGGCATCTATAATTGAGGCACTTTCCATTGGATATGCAAATGAGTCGGGAAACATAAGACCCCACATCATGCCATCGTAAGATTTAAAAACATCGTTAGTGCTTATAGGTTTTCCCATCACTAATAAAGAGTTAAATTTTGATGTTGGAATATAAGATGGTAAGTGAATCTCTTTGCCGCGTTCATCGGTGCTAATAAAGAGATTGAAACTTTGCATTGTTATTAGAGATTGGTCTACAGGAGTAGAGAGAGTAACTACAATTTGTTTGGTAGGCGCAATAATATGTTCTCTATTTTTTTCGGTATTTAAAAATACCGGGAATGGCACTATGTCTCTAGGGTTATTAAACAGAGGAATAACAGCTAAGGCTATACCTGTCTCGGTGCCATTTGCAGCAGCAGAGAATGGAAAGCCGCTACCAAGAACTTGCCCTGTAACAGAGCCTATATTTGCTGCAGGAACATTGTCTAACTGGAATGCTACTGCGGGAATTTTAGTAGCTCCAACTGCAAGAATTGTGTAGTCAAAAATAAGTTTGGTTACTTTATTAGAGCTATTAGATACAATTGATACTCTAAAGTTTAGAACCATATCGTTTAGGTCGTAATCGCCTTTAAATGGCCATAGGTCTTCAAAAGCATATGTACCCCATCCGCTTTGAGACGGGAAATAAGTTGTGAACTCATTGCCAGGGTCTACAGGAGGGGTGCCTGGGTCTATTTGGCCAAGAGATTGGTTACAAGAAGTACCAACTATATTCTTGGTTTGGGTTTTTGAAAGTATTGCTCCATTGCTAAAAGTTGCTTCGTACAAATCTCTCCCATTTGCACCTGCTCCACTTACAAGCTTACTATGAACAAATTCTATGTTACCCTTAACCTCAGATGCCGCCCATCTTAAATCTGGCATATCACCTGTGTTTTTAATTAATGCAAAGGAGGGTGAAGTAGAGTTTACTTTCATACCATAGACATCAGAAATGTTTGCTGTAACAAACATGCTACCACCATCCATATTAATTGTGCTGTTGTTCACTTTAAAGTTTTGGCTGCTCCAAAGAGACCCTTTTTTAAGATTCGCAGTAATTGCTTGAACATCAGATAGGTTTGCTGTTATTCTGCAGAAATTATTTAAAGTGCCACCACCAGAGTTACTGAATTTAACTGTAGCTACTATTTCTCCATGATTATTGATTACAGATCCATTTGTGAAATTAAATGATTCACTATTAATTACACCAGAGAGATCGTTTACTGCAGTAGTATTTACCGTAAAATCCATCTCTGGAGTATTAATAATACCTGAGTTATAAAGCGCCGAACTATTGGTTATGCTAAGTGACTTATTTGCTTTTGTGATCTCTATGGTTCCCTCGTTGTATATTGTACTACCACCATTTACATAAATTGTCTCTTTGCTAGTTAATGTGCCTTTATTCACTACTGTAGCGGCATTATTAACGTTTATAGTTTTAGAGACGTTTAACTTACCACCACTATGAATATAAATATAAGCGATTGGCCATACGCTGCCACCATTGCTTAACTTATCTACATTAACCGTACCTCCATCTAAAATTACAATAGAGCATTTGTTCAACTCAACATTGCTATTAATAGTGAGAGTCCCTTTTACAAAAAGGATAGAGTGAGCCAACCAATTACCAAAAGTAATATTTGCTGTTCTAGTAAAACCAGCAGGAATATAATAAGATTTATAAGTGTTACCGTATGCCGAGCTCTCTGCTGCAGCGAACCCTGTGAGAGTTAAAGCAGCATTATCGTTAATTGTAACATCATAAGTAGTAGGGGTGGTAATAACTGGGGCGGGGTTCATTACATTGCTTGCAATAAAAGTATTGCTTTTAGTGGGCATGCCCATTAAATCATTTGTAAGATTAATGTTTATAGTTGACGAAGCCACCGCCTGCTCTGTGACTGTTGCAATCCCATTGGGTTTCATTTCATGTATAAATAGCTTATCTGTAATAGAAGCTACAGATAGTGCAACATTGAATGGTTTATTTGGAGTTGCCACCCCAGAGGTAATGAGTGCACCACTATTTAGAAGAGGAGAATTATATATCTTTATAATATGAGATTTATCTCTGCTTTGAGCATCTAATGTAGATACTCCAACAGTAATTTTAATCTCTTTTGTTGTTTTCCAATCGAACGTGCTGGGTATTTTAAGAGCCGCTAGATTTTCTGGTGAGTTGGGGTCGTATTTTGGCATTTTTATGCATGAGCTAACAACTGCTGCAATTAATGCTATTAGTAAAATTATTCTTCTCATTGTTGGTTTTTATAATTTGCCTTATCTGGTAATGGTTAAGAAAGACTATGCCTAATTTTATAACTACAAATAAAAATATAATTTGTTTATTTTGCAAATCACAAGAAACGGCCTGCAAATTATGTTTGCAGGCCGCTAGTCTCTTTTTTTTGTTGCATCTCTTCCTTATATAGAAAGAGAATATAAGCTAGTAAATAAGATCTTCGTTTCTGTAGCCTGCTTCGTTTGAATACCAATTTAGATAGCTAGTTCCACCACTAGTTGCCCAAGCAGCAAAATGAGTATATGCATTTATGATAGATGCATTCTCTTTTGGATAGGCAAAATTATCTGGGAACATAAGGCCCCACATCATTCCATCTATATATTTAAAGATATCGTTAGCATTTAAAGGCTTATTCATTGCCAAAGATGCTTTAAACTTAGAGGTAGCAGCAAAGGTTGGTAGGTGTATCTCTTTACCACGTTCATCTGTGCTTATAAAGAGATTAAAGCTGTCCATTGTTATTTGAGATTGATCTACCGGAGTAGATAGAGTAACAACAATTTGATTAGTAGGGGCAATAATATGTGCTCTATTTTTCTCTGTATTTAAGAATACTGGAAACGACACCACATCTTTAGGATTATTAAAAACAGGAATAATCGCCAAGTTAGCACCTGGTTCTGTGCCATTTGCAGCAACAGAAAATGGAACCCCACCACCTAATATTTGTCCAGTAACAGAGCCTATATTTGCTGCAGTAACATTGTCTAACTGGAATGCTACCGAAGGAGTTTTAGTTGCGCCAACTGCAATAAGGGTGTAGTCAAAAATAAGTTTGGTTACTTTATTTGAGCCATTAGATACTATAGATACCCTAAACTTTAGGACCATATCGTTTAAGTCATAATCGCCTTTAAATGGCCATAAATCTTCGAAAGCATATGTGCCCCATCCACTTTGAGAAGGGAAATAGGTTATATTCTCTGTATCTGGGCCTGGAGGGGGAATAATAGGGGTAATTTGCCCTAATGATAGGTTACAACCAGTACCCACTATATTTTTTGTTTGCACTTTTGAAAGAATAGCGCCACTGCCAAAATCAAAAGCAGGTGTAAATAGGTCTATCCCATTTGCTACCGTGCCAGCTACTAGTTTATCATGCACAAATTCAATATTGCCCTTAATTTGAGAAGCTGCCCACCTTAAATCTTCCATATCTCCTGTATTTTTGATTAGCGCAAAAGTAGGAGATGTAGAAATAAATTTCATTCCATAGACTATTGGGATATTTGCTGTACTAAACATACTACCACCGTCCATATTGAAAGTGCTGTTATTGACTTTAAAAGTTTGGCTACTCCACAAAGAGCCCTCTTTAAGATTTGCAGTTAGCGCTTGAGCATATGTTTCGTTTGTAGTAATTCTACAGAAGTTATTTACTGTGCCACCCCCTGAGTTGCTGAACTTAACTGTAGAGACTATTTCGCCATGGTTATTTATTACAGAATTATTAGTAAAATAGATTTTTTTAGTAGTAATAACTCCTGCTTCATTAGTCATGGTTGTTCCTACCGAAAGTTCAATATCAGAGACATTAATTGACGATGAGTTATAAAGAACGAAGTTATTTGTGAGAAATAATTTGCTATTAACATGAGCAAAAGAGAGGGGCCCTTGGTTAATAATAGTACCTGCACCATTTGTACTTATATCTTTTGCAATGGAGATATTCCCTTTGTTAACAACCGATGCACCATTATTAAGAATAAGGTTGTTATTTATGTTTAGCGTACCGCCATTCTCTACATATATGAAAGGAAGAGGAATAGAAACACTATTGCTAAAGTTGTCAAAACTAACTGTTCCGCCATTTAAAATTACAATGGACCCTTTGTTCATTGTAACATTGCCGGCAATAGTAAGATGGCCTTTTACATAGAGAACGTAGTGAGCTTTATGGTTGCTAAAATTAATACCAGATGTTACTGTAATACCTGCAGGAATATAAAATGATTTATATGTGTTGCCATAAGCAGAAGATTCCTCAGCACCAAACCCTAGTAGAGTAATTGCCGAGTTATCAATAATTGATACATCGTAGTTAGTAGGAAATGGCATAGCAGGTAAAACCGGCGGTGCGAGGTTGTTCACTACAAATGCATTGCTCTTAGTGAACGCATCTACTGGCTCATTTGCTAATTTAACGTTTATAGATGGGGCCAATATTTCTTGATTGGTTACAGTAACCAATCCGTTGGGCTTCATCTCATAAATATATAACTTGTCTGTAATAGAAGCCACCGAAATAGCAATGCTATATGGCTTATTAGCAGTTGCGGTACCAGATGATATTAGTGCTCCGCTGTTAAGCAAAGGCGAGTTGTAAATCTTAATAGTATGTAGCTTGTCTTTACTTTGAGCATCTACAGCAGTTACATTTACTGTAATTTTTATATCTTTAGTTGTTTTCCAGTCAAAATTATCTGGAATTTTAAACTCTAATTCGGGTAAGTTAGGATCTACTTTTGGTGCTTTTATGCACGAACTTACTGTTAATGCGAGTAATGCAATGAGCAAAATTATATTTTTCATAAATGACTATATTTCGTTAGTAATCCAATTATAGTACAAATAAAATCATTATTTGTTTAATCTACAAATTATATTAATTATTTTTAAGACAGGCATATAGAGGGTTTTTATACATTTAGCAGTAAAATAATTTTACTGTACTTGAAGCTGGTTTAAAATCAAATATTTACAGCCTACTACTGTAAATTTATTTACAGTAGATCTCTTTGAGAATTATTTTTCAACTAAAGTTTCCCACATAGATAAATCTTCAAAACTGGCGGGATGTGTAAAGTATT
>CAZHHY010000067.1:0-9843 GCA_964532375.1 uncultured Muribaculaceae bacterium | reverse complement strand
GAACCTCTATACTATTTATGCCTGCAAGTATAGGATTTAAGCAGAGCGTTTGTGTTATACCAGAAAAAGCGAGAGAACCGCTTTTCAAAAGCCAAATAATAAACAACAACGTAAAACCATACTCTATGTTGAAGTATGTTGTGAAACTTAAAGTTGTTAATTTATAGAGAGAAACTTATATTTATGCCCGTAAACTGTTTTAATGCCGAGTTGTAGGCGGCAAGCAATAAAGGCCGAGTTGTAGGCGGCCAATGTACAAGGGTGCGGGCATAGATATAAAATAAAGCAATACTAAATTGTGTGGCAGATAGTAATTATGAAATCTTAGACTCAATCATACGGGGTTGTAGACAAAACGAAGAAAAAGCTCAGGAACAGCTATATAAAGAGTATTTTGGGTATGCTTTGAGTGTCGCACTTTTGTACAGCAACAACCGTAATGATGCTATTGAAGTGGTTAACGACAGTTTTATAAAAGTATTTCGGGAGATCAAAAAGTTTGATTTATCCTTGTCTTTTAAAGCGTGGTTGCGTAAAATTGTAATTAACACTTCTCTAGATAGAATAAGAAAGAATAAGAGAGTTCTATTAGACGAAGCAGAGGCGATACATTTACAAGATAACTCGCCAAGTGTTTGTGAACTGCTCCAGGCCCAAGAGATTACCTCTCTACTCAACTATCTGCCTCACATTCATAAAACTGTTTTCATGCTTTTTGAAATTGAAGGGTATTCGCACGAAGAGATAGCAAAGCAACTTAAAATACCAAAAAGTTCTTCCCGAGTCTATTTGACCAGAGCAAAACAACAGCTAAGAAAGCTATATTTAGAGCAGAATCCATAAATATTACTAGAACAGAATCTATAATTATTACGAAATAAAACCATAACGCACCTATTTAACGATTAATGAAAGTGAGTAAAGAGAACGAGATAGACAAGCAAATAGCAGATAAACTAAGGAGAAAGTTGAATTCTATGCCTGAACAAGAGTATGTTGCTGGGTCATGGGAGAATTTTAAAGCTGTGAATACAGCAAACTCTGCTATGCTACGCCGTGCTCGCACTATTCGTTTTTACAGATATTCAGCTATTGGAGTAGCAGCAATTTTACTAGTTGGGCTATTTCTTTTCATTAGTGATAATCTATCAAAGACAGCTATAATCACTCCAATTGCAGTTGTTGAAAACCCTTTTCAAGATATTGAGTCATTAGAGTTAGTTATAGATACTCCAGTTCTTGCAGTAGAAACACCAGCTTTAGATAAATCTATAAAGAGTATCTCTTCCAAAGTGTTTTTAGCAAAGCAGAGAGAGAGAGCTAAAAGCGCTAATAATAAGATAATTACGCAAACAAGAAAAGAAGTACTTCAAGTAAGCGAGAGTGCCCAGGCAATAAATAGTGTTCAATTGAGCGAGAGTGCTCAAGCAAAAGAAAGCTCGGCAAATAAAGAGAGTGAGGCGTTTAAAAACTCGGCAAATAAAGAGAGTAATGCATTGGCAAATGATCATAAAGAGGCATTAATAACAAGCAATAATAGCCAAATTTTCCAGAACGACTCCAAACAATTAGATAAAAAACCACTAAGGTTTGGGGTGAATATATCTCCTGGATTTAATTCAACCTCTACCAATTCGGGAAATTCATTGAACTACTCGGGTGGAGTTACTATGGATATTTCAATAGCCAAGAACTTGCAAATTTCTACAGGAGTGCAGATAGAGCATAATAATGTAGGGGCAGAATCTCAAGTTAGAACTATGGGGGTGGAGCCTGGCCACATAGATGCTGTACTCACAAATCTAGATATACCACTCAATATTACCTGGCATTTTTTCTCAGACAAGAACACAAGCTACTATATATCTGGAGGATTCTCTTCTTTGGCATATTTAAATGAAAAATATACCACCACCTCTTATAGCCATCAAATAAAAGCAAATACAGTAGCCCAATCTGGAGACGAGCAACTTACAACCTATAGGATAGAGAATGTAGAGAGTGTTAAAACAACTACAATCTCTTCTCCAAATACCTTAGATGTTGCTGGCAGGGTAAATTTAATCTTTGGTTACGAGCAGAAACTCTCTCCAAAATTGAACCTTCATATAGAACCATTTATAAAGATTCCGCTCACAGGGTTGGCTTCAGAAAATATGAGATTCACTACAGGTGGTGTAACCTTCAAGGTCTCTTTCTAGTGAGAATTGGCCCTATATCTTAAAATTTTGTATATTTTTACAAAAATCTTAGATTGTTGGAGCCACAAAAATTAACATCTTTAATAGCGCAGGGAAACAGAAAGGCTTTTGAGTCTTTTTATAAAGCAGAATATAAAAAAGCAGTTTTTTATACAAATCAATATTTGCGTAATATTGAACTATCAGAAGATGTGGTTCAAGATTCGTTTATGGCTCTATGGGTCAATAAATCGAACCTGTTTTCCTTATTTTAGATGCAAACGGGAACCTCTTGCACAGAACCGAAGGCCGTTCTACTGCTGGAGAGATGCTTGAGCGGTTTAGACAAGCTATGGACAAAGATAATAACTTGGTAGCTTTGAATGCAAAATATGCTGCAGGTAATAGAGATGGAGACTTTTTGCTCTACTACATTAATACCTTGCATATTGCTGGGCTAAGAGAGACAAAGCAAGAGGTTTTGACCAATATTTTCCATTCTGCCTTTGACTTGAACTCTCTTTACACCAAAGATTATTGGGATCTATATGCTAAATATGACGAATCTCCTGTGAGCAGACAAACTATTTTTGTGATGGACAATATGGCTAAATTTGCAGAGAAATTTGGACAGACTGCCGTTTATTCAAAAATTGAGCGTCTATATGGCGGCAATGCCAGAAGCTATATCTTTGGTAAGAAGGCACCGGTAGATGACCCCAACTATCATATCATACTTAAAAAAGCTCAAAACTCTAACCACCCAAATGCCTCTAAATGGCTTGCCTATTTGGTTCCTGCCGGGTACAAATTCTCTAACTGGCCTCAAATGGCAAAAGAAGTAGAGAATGCTATTGCATTCAATATTTTAAAAGACAACGAGCGTGAGATTTATAAGAGAATGATGAGCGAGCAAATAGCGTGGTATTGTAATGATGTAAAGGGTCTTGAATACTCAATTAAGTGGATAGACGCTATGCTAAAATACACCACAGACCCCGCTGTTATTGAGTCTATTAAAGGAACACGCGAATCTGTAGTTAAAAAAATAGCAGAACTCTCTAAATAGAATTTCAATTTTTTATTAAGTTTATTGTGTTTAAGTGGAGCACCGCTAAAATTCTAAAATTTTAGCGGTGCTTTTATTTTGCGTTATTGCGATTTAACAACTATTTTATCTTTTTTTACTTTTTAGCATATTTGTTTAATTATATTTCATTATCTTGTAACGCTTTGTAAATCAAAATTACTATTGGTTATTAATAATTTTAAGATATGAAGGATAATAAAAATTGGCTTATAACTCATGCCTCAAAAGTTTATCTCTTAGCAGTTGTTTTATCTATTTCTGCTTGTGCAACTCTCTCTAAAGAACAAATCAATTCGGTCTACAAATTCAGCAATGCTTGTGATAGCTTTAATAGGTATCCCTCGCTTTTGTTTACCGAGATTGCTCAAATTAGATTCGAGAGAGGTCTTTTCTATGCATCTTCATTAAATGACCCTGCTAATAAAATTGCCGAGTTGAACTCTATTTCCAAGGCATTTGATACAGACATGAAGCTTGCCACAAAGTATGATGCTTCTCTTAAGATTCTTAACTCTTATTCTCATGCTCTTAAAGTACTCACTGCAGATGGCCGTTGGAAATCTCGTGGTGTAGTGTTTCGCTCATTGGGCAGATCATTAGACTCATTAATAATTGAGACTAATAAATTAAATATTTTCCAAGAAACGTTACCGATTGGAATTGCCAAGAGTGCGGCCAAAATTGTTGCATATGGTGCCGAGACTCTTATGAAAAACAAGCAGAAGCGACTTACTCGTGCCTTTGTAAGCCAGGCCGATACTCTTGTTCAAGCCCTTGTTGCTGGCCTAGTTCAAACCTTACGAGACCCCAATGTTGCTGCGCTTATAGAGAATGAAAAAGCCAGTTTGCCCCAAAATTACAAAGCATTCTTAATGAGCAATTCTACTACTTTTCCTATCTTTACTTCTTCTCATTCTAACAATATTGTTTCGCCAACAACAGAAAATAGATCTGTCGCATTGCCTTTTAACTCATTGGAGTACGATCGTAAATATTTGCAGCTAAAAGAGCGCTGCGATAAACTCACATACTCACGCGGCTACATAACCTCGGCCGCCAACCGCCTAGCCAAAACACATAAAGAGCTAGCACAAAGCAT
This sequence comes from uncultured Muribaculaceae bacterium, assembly GCA_964532375.1. Taxonomy (GTDB): domain Bacteria; phylum Bacteroidota; class Bacteroidia; order Bacteroidales; family UBA932; genus Bact-08. The sequence continues at coordinate 5,474 of CAZHHY010000067.1, read as the reverse complement.
GCACAATAAAAAGAAGTTGGGAGAGGTGTTCGAGCAACTTTCTAAACTAATTGAAGATCTAGAGATGCTGCAAAAGCAATTCAACCTTGTGATTGCATCTAAATAGATATTTAAAGTTGTAATTGCGCCTACATATCTATTATACATTTGTATATAAACCCATTACATAATTGTGAAAATTCTTAGCTATGAGTAAAACAGAAACCTCGCCCTCTCACGAATTATCAGAGATTCGCAAAGCCCTAGAACTTGCAGACGAAAAACGCTTAGCTCATGGCCTTACTGCCTTGCAAAAGAAAGAGTTAGAGCAAGCTTCAATAGTTTTAAGAAACCGTGAAAGAGAACTCATCTCACAAATAGGCAAAGAGATTACCGAATCTATTAAAAACTCTAGTGCTCAACTAGAAATCCTCGCAAAGAAGATTCGAGCACGCACCCAAAAAATGAGTAAAACCACCCAATCTCTCAACCAAGTAAAAAAAGCACTACAACTAATCTCTAAACTCCCCACATAGCCAATTTCATCGCCGTGGTTTTTGGCTTTTGCCTGCTGCTTAGGCATCTACGATTTCATCGCCGTGGTTTTTACGATTTCATGGCCGTGGTTTTGAAGATATCTTCTGGGCCCAGGGGCTTGTAAGGGCCTTCTTTAATTTCTAGGATTACAGTGCCGCTCTCTAAAACTTCTAACGAGTGCCATTGTCCAATGGGTATGTTTAATCCCAAATGTTCTTCTAGTGACACACCGTCTCTTTGGCTAGTATCGTTTGCATTGGTAACATTGCTTACTACTACACCATTAGCACTAGGGGCAGAAAGGAGGAGTGATTCGCTTACTTGGCCTAGATCATTATGAAAAAGCACTCTTATTCTCCCTCGTATCATAATGTAAGTCTCGGTAGTGTGCATGTGCCTGTGAATGGGAATCTCTGTACCAGGTTCTAAAGCATTTAGTAGCTGTTGCACAGTGCTCTCTAGAGAGTTATGTATGTTGTGGTTCATACGTAGGCGCGGGCTCTCTTTAGCCTTCTGGCTAATGCTATCTAGTAATTGTTTATTGATTAGTGTTCTCATAATATTATTTTTGAGGCTCTCTTAGATGCAATAGTCTAATAAACAGTGTGTAAATCTAATTTTTGGAGGAGTTTTTATTTGAGAAACCTTTATTTTTCATTCTCTTTTATACAATAGTTTGGTAATTAATGAATTAGGCCGAGCTTTGGGAGAGTAATTTGTAAGAGGGTGATGGTCATGAAATTAGGGAAAGGTTTGAGAGGGCTTTGTTGATTTTCTCTAGGTCAAAGGCGGCGGGATCAAAGTCTGGGCCAAGCCAGGTGAGCAGTGCTTCTTCCTCATCTATTTCATTATCTATTTCATTATCTAGCTCTTCAGAGTTGATGGTTAGTTTATTATCTATTTTTTCTAAAGTGTCAAGAATATCTTTATAGCCGCTAAAGCTTCCGCAATCATCGGGAGGGCACCTACGTTGGCCACCTAGGCACGTGAGAAAATTGAACTTACCATCATATTTGAGAGTCCCTAAAAGTTCAACGGTGTGAGTCCACCCATCGCCAAGGTCATATTCATACTCTAATGTATCTCCAACATTTTTGAGCAGGTCATGTAGCTTAATACCCTTATAATCTGTGCTGCCTAATTCATCAAAAAAAATATCTCCCTCATATTTTTCTGTATATGAAATATTGTCTTTGCTAAATTGGTGTAAATGAGCGTTGTTCCAGCCCATAACGGTTTGAATTACTACATGTAAATCTCTTAGTAAAATATCTGAGGGTACTAAAAACTCACGCCAAATAGTAGGAAAAGAAACAATCTCTTTGCCGTCTAAAACCTGGGCAAGCTTAATAAAAAGTCTGTATATAGGAGTATTAGTTTGTGCCGAGATGGTTATTTTGCCAAAGTTATTATCTATTTTTATGAGTTTGTCGAAAAGTTCGGTACGCCGCACAGAGTCTTTTTCTCCCAATAGGAAGTTGTTTTTTTCATCTAGATCAACTAAACCAAAATTCTGCATAAATCTTGAAAAGAGTCTAACTGAATAGGCTCGCTGTGGCCTGCTTAAGTCTTGTGCATACCTAAAAAGAGATAGTAGGTTGAATGAAATTGTGGAATAGAAAGCGTCTTCTCTAAATTCTGAACCGTATTTTGCTAATGCAATGAGTGTAAAGCCGAACCCAAATTGGCCTAAGTTATTGTCTCCGTAGCCATCAAAATAAGACCAATTGAACTTGTAACAATATGTTGTTAAAATTGCTTTTAGCAGCTCATAGTTATCTTTAATAAGCTTCTCGCCTCTTTTAGTTAGAGAAAGAGCATTTCCTTTTTTCTTGGTAATTCCAGAGAGTTCCAAAAGGATTTTAGTTAATTGTACCGCTTCTGCATCATTCTCTTTCTTAATTTTGTTTGGATACTTTTTATAGTACCAATCTAAGACGCCCAAAGGGAATAATTCCAAAACTACTTTTACAGGTAGGTTTCCGGTAGCAGTTAACTTTAGCCATTTAGCCTCTTCAATAATTTTGCACAAATGTTTTACTTGTCTAAAAATAGGGATTTGATCATACTCGTAATCTTCTAACCTATTAAGCCTAATAGGACCATCTTCTGTAAAGCAATCATAGATAACATTATTATAAAGATGTGGGCTAAATAGCCATTCATCATCTAAATTTTGAATAACATCTTGCGCCGTTATTTGCACGCCTTCATTTACTTTATTTAGTTTATGGTCTAACTTTTCCATAATTTGATTTTTAATCAAAGATATAATATTTAGACAAACAAAAACTCTTCTACATGGCCGAACTTTCCCAAAGCTATTGGCAAAGAGTTAATTTAGAGAGAACTTTGGGAAAGCTCCTAGAAGTATGATTTAAGTGCTTCTATGTAGGTTTCGAATGCAGTGCGGCCCAGAGGGGTGATTTGGCAGGTAGTGCGTGGTTTTTTGCCAACGTATCCCTTCTCAATTTTGATGTACCCTGCTTCACTCAATTTATCTAGCTGTACGCTAAGGTTACCTGCGGTTGAGCCTGTTTTTTCTCGTAAAAAAACAAAATCGGCCTCGGCAAGTGAAATTAGTAGTGACATTACGGCTAGCCGCAATTGTGAGTGGAGTAGGGGGTCTAATTCTTTAAACATTTTTGCTTGCTCTGTTTAAAATGTGGCCGGGAATTATGAGCATAATAATTGAGAAGGCGGCGAATACCAAAATTTGTTCTATTCCGGGAACTAGAAGAAGTACGAAGCTCAGGAAAATACCAATGAATCCAGATATTGTGATTGGCTTGAATTCTAGAACCAGGCCACTAAGGGCAACACCAGCGTTTAGAATGAGAGCCATTACAAACATTATTGGGAATGCCATTGGGTTCACCAGCATAAATAGCGAGAGTATAAGTGCGCAAACACCAATAACAATCCAAATTTTAGCTATTGTTTTACTTACAAAAGTTACTACCATGCTCTTCTTATTCTTTAGCATAAAGTACATTGCAGGGTATCCTATTATTGGCATTGCAAACCATAGGTACTGAACGCGATAGTCTCCACCTTGTGCAATCATAGCGTAAATTATTAGTGATATTCCAAGCCAGAGGTACCCCCAAAGCAGAAATATATTACCGCCACCTTTTTCTAGGTTGTTACGAGTCTCTTTAATCATTTTGGAAATGAGCTCTAGACTCTCTTGTTGTGAAATGTTTTTCTCTTCCATTGTTTTGATGTGTTAAAATTATTTTTACTTATTTATTTTTTTGTAGATATTGTAAATAATATCTGTTTTTAAAATTATTTTCTTTTTCTATTTAACTGATGATACCTAGTATTGAGTTCTGGATACTGGTACTTCATAAACACGTTGCAAATGTAAAGAGGTTTATATTATAAACCAAATAAATCTACAATATTTAATAAAAAGAAATTAGAAATTTTTTTGAAATTTATCTAATGCCTTAATATACTTTAGATTAAATAGAAATTTATTTGAGTTTTACAAGTGGGTGGTTTAGGCCGTTCACTACGTTTTTGACAACAACGTATTTGTCAAGGCTTTCAAATAGCCTGGTTAATGTTTTAAAACCATATGTACGTGAGTCAAAGCTGGGGTCTAATTTTCTGAGAGATGTGCCTACCGTAGAAATATAGGCTTCTTCTTCTTCATTTATAGAAATATCGAATGCTTTATCTATGAGTCTAATATCTAGCTGTGTGTTTCCGTTGGTGTCTATAGTTTCGTTAGAATAATTCGGAGCATCTGCTACAATACTAGTTTTTATTTCTGTTTTGTCGCTAACAATTGCCTTACCATTACTAATAGATTTCTTGCTTTCGATCTTCCCTTTTTCTTGCGTTTTGTTTTTGGCCACTTCTTTCTCCTTCTCTTCCTCTTTCTCTTTACCCTTCTCCTTCATCTTCTCTTTTTCTTGAGCCCTTAACTCGACCTGCGCTTTTAACTTATTTTTTTTAATATCTAACTCTTTTTCTGGAGCTAAATTTTCTGTAAAAGTGAAAATCTCGCATGAGTTAACAAATGCCAAAGGCGTGTTCTTGCGACCAATTCCCATAACAAATAGGCCTTCTTCGCGAATTCTTTTTGCCAAGCCAGTATAGTCGCTATCGCTAGATACTATACAAAAGCCCTGAACACTACTGCCATGCAAAATGTCCATTGCATCAATTATTAAAGAACTATCGGTAGAGTTTTTACCCGTTGTGTAATTGAATTTTTGGATGGGGCTAATAGAATAATTATTAAGAATATCTTTCCAGCTATTCATTTGCGGAGTTGTCCAATCTCCATAAATCCTTCTAATTGTGACTTTTCCGTATTTAGAGACCTCTTCGATAATCTCTTTGATTATCTTGGCCTGAGCATTATCGCCATCAATTAAGACTGCAATATTAAAGATTGAATTATTCATGGCATAAAGTTACATAAAACATGTTTATACTCCCAAACTAAATTACACTCTCAAAAGTTGTAGAGACTATTTTTACCTGCACCATCTATAAATTTATCTCAGCCAGTAATAAACATGAAAACAGTAGGCAATCTAGAAATAGTTTCTGCAGTAACAATACTCTTATTAGAACACTTATAATTATCAATCATGACAATGGAAAATGAGGGAGTTAAATTTTAAACAACCTACAAAATTAAAAAATAAATTGTATGTTTGCACGCTACGGAGAGGTGCAGGAGTGGCTTAACTGGCTCGCCTGGAAAGCGAGTATACCTCAAAAGGGTGTCGGGGGTTCGAATCCCTTCCTCTCCGCTAAACCAAAACACGCCTTACCCCATAGGGGTAGCGCAAAAATAAAAAAAACTGTCCAAGCTCGCTTGTAGGCAGTTTTGTTGTTTTTGCGATTGCCAAAGGCAAGGCGTGTTTTGGTTTATAGCTCCCCACCCATAGGGATCACCGAGCTTTAGCGAGGTAATCCCGAAGGGTGGGGTA
>CAZHHY010000066.1:0-9906 GCA_964532375.1 uncultured Muribaculaceae bacterium | reverse complement strand
TGGAATGCAAAATGATTCCGATTTTGAAGAAAATACCGCTGGTTATGCTAATTATCAGCAGGTTACAAGGTGGAAAACTTTAACTTTGTATCTCTATTTGGCTACGGCCGTTCACTATTTTATTTACTTTTATTTGCACTCCAACTCTTTCGGTCATTTCTGCTACGTGAGATATTACGCCAATTTTCCTGCCGGTGGTTTGCAATCTTTCTAGTGCATCCATTGCAGTGCGCAGTGTATCAATATCTAGCGAGCCAAACCCCTCGTCAATAAAGAGTGATTCTATCTTCATTTTACTTGAAGAGAGTGAAGAGAGCCCTAGGGCTAGCGCTAAAGAGATAAGGAAAGACTCGCCACCAGAAAGGGAGTGAACTGCTCTTACCTCGCCAAGCATATCTAAATCGGCAACTTGCAGCCCAAGAGAGTCATCTATTCTTTGTAACTCGTAGCGGCCAGTGAGCTCTTTTAGATGAATGTTGGCATAGGTGAGCAGTGCCTCTAGTGTATAACCTTGGGCAATTTCTTTGAATTTACTGCCTGTTGCAGATCCATACAGCTCATTGAGTTTACTCCAATTTAGCCCCACCTCTTCTTTCTCTTTGAAAGCCTTGGTGTAAATCTCTATTTTTTTTTCTGCTTTTTGGTGGTTTGTAAGAGCTATTTGCACACGGGTAAAATTATCTCTGCTCTGTTTAAGAGTGAGTTGCTTCTCTTTTTGAAGGTTTTCTAGGTGCTCCTCTGTTTCAATACTCTTATGATATGTAAGCTTATCAAGATTTTCTTGGTTTTCTAAATTATCTGACCTTTCTATGTTTTCTTGACTTTCAATGTTTATCTGACTACCAAATGCTTCTGGATTTTCAATGTTTGGTTTGGTAGGTTCTTTTTGGTGGTTATCGAGATTTTTTTGGCGCTCTTCTATTGTTGCCTTTAATCTTTTTTGCGAATCGGTTAAGGCAATGGTTTCTGTTTTTGCTGCTTTTAAAATATTTATTGGGGTGAGAATGATAGCCGATGCTTGTTGGTACGTCAAAATATTGACCTCATTGTTATTAAAATCATTATTATCAAGATGATTTCTATCAAGATTTTCATTCTCTAGTTTGTTACTGCTAATTATTGTTGAATTAATACTATTATGGTTACTAATCCATTGTGCAATTGATGCATCTAGAAAATCTTTGCGAGTGATCTGTTTAATGGTCTCTTTAGATATTTGCTCAAGAACACTTATATTAGACGATTTTTTAAGCAGAATAGTGTTGTTTTGCTTGTCTGCTCTTTCAATAGACTCTTCTATCTCTTTAAACTTTTTGGTGTAAAAATCTTCTACTGCTTTAACAGACTCTCCATTAAGAAGGTTTTTTCGTTCATTTGTAAGCGCTTGAGTCTCTTTTGAGAGAAGATTGGCTTTATCTTGCTTCTCAGTTACAGTCTCTTCTATTGCTTTGCAATTTTGCTTTTCGGAACCGAGTTTAACCTCTAGCTCTTTTATTGTCTCTACACCCTTGGCGTGTTCTTGAGTATGTTTCTCCCATAAATTGTAGAGCTTGACTAACCCACTCTGCAGTACTCCCTTATCTAGCGTTGCTTTCCAATCTGGTATTTCAGTTAGTATCTCATCTATTGATTCCGCTAGCTTTTGTTGGCTTTGGGTATAGGTAGATGCTTGGGTTTCTGCTTTTATTATCTCTTGTTCTGCTAATTTTATACTCTTTTCTACTCTTTCAATTTGAAGTGCAAGCTCTTTTTTCTCTCTGTTTAGTTGCTCTTCTTGCAGAGTTTGTTGTGAAGAGCTCTCTTTTAATGGGTGGTGAGTGCTTCCGCAAACAGGGCAGGGTGCTCCATCTTGCAGCCTATTTCTTAAAACCGCAATCTCTGTAGGTAGCATTTGATTAAGAGTCTCTTCTCTCTCTTTGAGTGATTTAAGTAAGCTTTTTTGACTTTCAAAAGATTTTAAACTGTCGTTTTTTAGCTTAGAAAACTCGCCTGCCATTTTAACGGCATTTACGTAATCTGTTAAGTAGTTATTAAGGCTCTCTTTTCTAAGAATTATTGATTCAAATCGTTTATGTTTCTCAAGAACAGATAGATGATTTTTTACTTCTGTCTCAATTTTCTTGATATCTAACTCTCTTGTGTTTATCTCTTTTAGCGACGCCTCTTTTTTTGTAAGAACTATTTTTAGTTCGCTATAGGCCTCTGTCTCTCTGCTTTTTAAAAGATTGAGAGAGTGGTCTAGCTCGGCTGCTTTTTTAATTTGAGGCAACACAACATTATATTCATTGGAGAGATCTAGCTTCTGTTGCTTGGCCTTAGCTAAGTTTTTTACAGATTCTTCTAGCAATTTCTCAAATTCTATTAGCTCCTTTTCAAGAGTTACTTTGGTATCTTGTTTAGATTTAAGCTCTTTTTTAAGATTCTCTAATTCATAGAAAGGGTCTCTAATTTCTTGAAGTTGGTCATATTTAGCAATTAGCTCAAATTGTGGAGTTGCCTTTTTTATGTTCTCTTCAATAACCAATAGCTCTTTTTGGGAGAGCTCCAGTTTGTTTATGAGTAAATTATTATCTGAGATCCATTTAAGTTTATCTGTAATTTTTTTTATCTCTTTTTCTAACTTCTCAATATCTATTTCTGTTTTTATTTTCTCTTCTTGAAAACTTTCTAGCTGCTCTGGAGTTAGCAGTTCGGTCTCTTTTATTTTCTCTTTTAGTGAATTAAGCTCTTGTTGGGCCTCTTTGTTTTTTTCATAAATAATAACTGAAATTCGGGAGTAGATATCTGTTCCTGTTAGCTTTTCTAGAAGTTCGGCCTTGTCTGCTTTATTTGCTTTTAAAAAGGTGGCAAAATCTCCTTGTGCAAGTAGCACTGCTCTAGTGAATTGCTCAAATGTTAGCCCTGTTATTTTAACAACTTTAGCTAATAGCTCTGTTTTGGTCCCTTGTTCTTCTATGCCTGTAGTTAGGTTTGTGAGCCGCATTGCTACCCCTTGTAATGAACCATTGGCTCTATCTCTTGCTCTTCTTACGCTCCATTCAGAGAGGTACTTATCTCCACTTAGAGAGATAAACTGGGCAGCTGCATAACCATGTGCGCTGCCTCTTCTTAAAATTGAGCGGCTATCTTTTTGGTTAATTTTAGTATCATTTACATCCTTAATAAATATGCTTTCGCTGGCGCTGTTTGTTCTTGGGGTGTTGTCGTATAATGCTAGACACAAAGCATCTAATATTGTAGATTTCCCAGAGCCTGTGCTGCCAGAGATTGAGAATATTCCTGCAGACTTTAGTGGTTCTACGCTAAAATCTATGTTAAAGTCTCCCTCAAGAGATGCGAGGTTAGTGCCTCTTATTGCTAGAATTTTCATCTCAATATCTTCTCTATGGTTAGTTAAAATCTGTTTTTCATATTTGTGCCTCTTTTGATTATCTCTTTTGACGCTAATACATTTATTATTGTTGCTGTGCCTGGTCTATTGCCTTAATAAATAGCTCTTCCATCTCTTGCGGCATGGCGTTTCCTCCATATTTTTTGCCAAAAACATCTTGTGCTATTTCTAGTGGGCTAATGGTTTTTAGCTGGTCAAAAGTGATACGGCTTTGCGATGTTTCATTTTGTTTTACAACTGCCTCTACCCTTGTGAGCCTCACTGCTTTTCCTTTGAGTGCCTCTTCTATTGTATGCCTTAGCGCGGGCTCTGGTTGTTCAATTGCAACTTTAATCTCTAAATAGGGAGAAAATTGTGAAATCTCTCCATCTGGCAGTAAATCAATTGCTTCCAAAATTTCATTTAATGGAGCTGGTGCTTTGGTTAGAGAAATTAATTTCGCGGGTGGCTTGAACTCTAATCTTTTGATAGTTAATCCACTGTCTAACTTTATTAAGTGTGGAATACCTTCTATTAAAAAGTTATTAAGAGTGTTTTCGATTGAGGCGTTCTCTCTAGCGGTGTTGCTCTCTCCAAAAGAGATAAGATTTACCCCTTTGTTGTAGTTTTTCTCTGAAAAGGAGATGGGCAGAGGCGATCCTGAATATCGGACATTTTCGCGGCCCGAAACTCTTTGGGTTTTATGTAAATGGCCTAGAGCTGTATAGAGTGTCTCTTGCGAAAATGCATCTGGCGAAACGGCCTCAAGACCACCAATAATTGCCTTCTCGCTTCTGTCATTTTCAGAAATCTCAGAGCCAGTTGCTTGCAAATGTCCCATCGCAATTACTGGAAAATTACGATACTCTTTAGGGAGATTACTATTGATTTTATTATTTGTGGTTTGATCACTATCGATTTGATTATTGCTGTCTAAATTATTGGTTCGAACATTGGCTGTTGAATTAGCAACATGTTCATAAAGCTTTTGATACATGGCCTTTACTCCGGCAGCATAAGTTTCACTTGCGGGGTAGTCTCCTTGTCTTAGATATGGAACGGCTAGGCATAGGGCGGCAACCTCGCCATTTTTACGCAGCGGCACAATTAAATCATTAAAATCGATTTCTCCATCCTCGGCACTCCTTTTTATTACTCCTTTTACTGTAATATTCATCTCTTGCAAAAGGGGGTTTGGGGCCTCTAAACGGGCGGCCGAATCGTGGTTCCCAGCAATAATAACAATTTGCAAATTGGGATTTTGTGCAGTAACCTCCCTTAGGAAATGGTAGTAGATTTTTTGAGAATCGGCCGAGGGGTTTGGGTTGTCAAAAATATCTCCGGCTATTAATAGAGCATCTATATTGTGCTCTTTAATAATACTGGCAAGCCATTCAAGAAATACTAGATGCTCTGCCTTGCGGTCGTAATCATAAAAACTTTGCCCAAGATGCCAATCGGCCGTATGTATAATATTCATAATGCGAATTTAAACAATCTTTTCTAATGGATTCATATAGAAATTGTTTAACTTTATTATTATTAACCTAAAAATACAAATTATGGAATGGTATTTAAAAGTTATGAGTCAGTATGCCGATTTCGATGGCAGAGCAAGAAGAAAAGAGTATTGGATGTTTGTTTTATACAATCTTGTATTCTCATTTGTGGCAGCAATTGTAGATGTGATATTGGGTTTCTCAATGGGTAGCTTTGGCCTACTAGCAAGTCTATATGCCTTAGTCATTTTAATCCCATCTATTGCTGTTTGTGTAAGACGCCTTCACGATATAGGTAAAAGTGGTTGGATGATGATTGCCGTTTTAATCCCAATTATTGGTGCCATTTGGCTCTTAATTCTTTTTATACAAGAGGGCACTCCTGGGCAAAATGAATATGGGATGAATCCAAAAGAGTTGTAAAGGATTGTAAGATAATCAGAGATAAAAAGAGGACTAATTCACAATTACTTAACTAAATTATTGTATTTGCCTTTGCAAAAATAAACAAATACAGCTATCAAGAGTCGGAAGAATTACATATCCTTAGAGAGAGTATGCCTTAGGGTTGCTAAAAAACGGGTATAGTCGAAGCCTAAAATTAAGTTGCAATTTTTTAAAACAACATTTTATATGTGGAAATATGTTTTTATTGCGATTACTCTGTGCGTTAATTTAAGTTTACGGAAGATTGCCGAAACCGGATATGCAAACGAAAGTTGCACTATAAGTTAAGCATATTGCCCATTGCGAAACCACATCAAAAGTAATATATAATCCCCCATAAAATCAAAACTAGAGACACTCTCAACCGCTACTATGGTAAGCTGTGGTTCTCAAATGAGACAGAGTTTTTTTAACCATCAGATGATTTTTCTCTGTTATGTTGCTATTTAAACATATGTGAAACATGCAACGCAATTGCTGCACAGGCATCGGCAAGTACATGATGGTGGTTATTTAAATGGTAACCAACATGTTCAGATACTGTATGTAATTGGTAATTTGGTAACTCAGGAAATGCCTTACGAGCAGCTTGCAGTGTACAGTAAAATTTATAATTATTGTAGGCTAAGTGGTAATGAGCATGACATTGTTTTAGGCAAGGTTCGTCAAAACCTTTATTGTGAGCAACAAGCGGCAGTCCTTCAATTCTAGGAGAAATCTCACTCCATACAGATGGGAAAAGCAAAGCATTTAGTATTTTGGAGCCAATGCAAAAAAATGGCTTGCATACAGTGTAGCAGCAGTTTCAGGTACTATTTTGGCAGTGTGTTCATGCACTATTCTTCCTCTGTTTTCTAGCATCTATAAAAGAGGAGCAGGGTTAGGCACAGCAGTAGCATTTCTCTATTCGGGACCTGCTATTAGCATTCTATCTATAATTTTAACTGCTAGAATATTAGGAGCCGAAATGGGCATTGCTAGAACAATTGGAGCTGTAGGGTTCTCTATTATAATAGGCCTAATAATGGCTTTTATTTATCGCAAAGAAGAGAAAGCAAAAAAGGAAGAGCAAATGAACTTCCCTACAGTAGAAGAGAAGCGCCCAATGAGCCACACTTCATTCCATTTTTTCACTCTAGTTGCGATTCTTGTTTTTGCAAACTGGGGAAGCCCAGCAGCTAATGACACAAGAAGTTTGTGGTACTACGTCTACTATTATAAATGGGTAATCACAGGTGGCTTTGCACTTATGCTTTGTTATTCGTTAATAAAAGTTCTTAAGATAAAGTGGCAGTGGGTTTTTCAGACAACTCTTTGGCACTACCAATTCCAGATGATGAACTCTTGTTCAATCCTTTAATGAAACAAAATCCTTATTAATAAAACGTAACTATTATGAAAAAAAATATTATTATATTATTATTGTTATTCATTGGAATTTCCTGTTTGTCTTGTAGTGTAGAAAAGCAGTTAGACGAAAGCCTTAAGTTGGGTTTTATAGTAAAGCCTATGAATACGGTAGATCCCGAACCTATTATTGCTTTAAATGATGGGACGTTTGATATATTAGCAAGTAACCCTTCTGGTGCGATAGTTAGTTTTCTGTAAAACATAGCTCAGATTTTCCTGGAACTGTTGCTGGTACTCAGGTATTAGTTGCAAATAATGTAACTGTAGATGCTCAAGGAAAGTTTAGCGAGCCTTGCCCAACTGTTCTAATTAAGTACCCCATACAAGCTATAGGGAAACCAGGTGATATCTTGGAGGCTCAATTCTCATTTACAGATACTAAAGGCAATGTTGTTAGCACAAAATCAAGGAAAACAATTGTAAACTTTAAGAGCTGGAATACGCTCAGATATTTTTACCGAACTATGCCATTTTATAGTTTTTATACTGGGCTCTCTTATAGAGCAACTAGTACAAAGCCAGCACTAAAGGATACTATGGATGTTTTTTGGTTTAGAGATAATAATATTATGTATATGTCTTCTCCCAACTCTCCAAGAACAGCTCAAGAAATGGCTCTTAGATATAAAACTGTTGTTTTCAATATTGAAGAGATGAACTCTACTAAAATTATTAAGCTTGAGGGCATAACTTTAGTGGAAATAGATGACAAGGCATTTGCAAAGATGGATTTCTCTAATGCTGTTACAATTATAGAAGCAGAAAAAATGCTGTTTATGGGTTACTCCTTGAAGATGGTAGAAAAGCAGCCCTTGAATTTCGTTATTACTCAACTTCTATTGGCCATGTAAGATCTAAAGTTCAAATAACTCCAGATTAATGCTCTTTAAAAATTTAATATTAGTTGCAATATGTCAAATTTTCGAATGAAATAACGTTACTGTAAAATTTAAAAAAATATTATTAATTCTTTTAATAGTCTCATGCTCTTCGCTTATATTATTTTGTCAATCAAAAGATAAGTTTAAATTAACGGGCGAAATTAAAGGCTATGGCAATGGACAAATAGCTTTTGCCCATGCACTACCTACGGGCAGAATACATGATACAGTGCAAATTGTAAACGATAAATTCATATATACAAAAGATTCTCCTGGCCCTCACATGGTTTTTTTTAGAGTCTTAGGTAATACTGTTCTTAACAAACCCTTTGTTCAAGGTGGCTTCTTGATAGATAATACTAATATGAACTTTAATGCTTCAGTAGAAAATATTAATAAATATGAATTATTAGGGAGCCCAACCAACGATATTAGAGCAGCTATTTTTGATAACGCAGGTGGTATTACCAGTAGCTTTACTAAAGTTAAAGCAGATTATAGGAAGGCAGTGACTGACAAGGAACCTGCCCAAGTTATAGATAAGCTTGCAAAAGAGTTAGCAGAGAAAACAGAGGCCTATGTAAATTATATGATAGAGATCCCAAATTATAGCCACAATCATGCTGTAGCATATGTAATTTACAACGCATTTGCGAACTTCTCTAAAGAGCAAATAAAGGATATGCTGTCTAGATTCTCGAATGACTTTGACAATGTTTATGTGAATTACATGAAAGAGAGAATCGAGAATGAAGAATCTGTTTATGTTGGAGGTAAAGCACCTAATTTTTCTTTACCAAATATAGATGGAACTATTTATGAATTAGATACTTATAAAGGAAAGTATCTGTTGCTTAATTTCACTGCCTCTTGGTGTACTTGGTGTAAAAAGGAAATTCCTTTTATGAAAGAAGCGTATGACCTATATAAAGATAAGGGATTAAACATTCTTACTGTGAATTTAGATAAAACCAGAGAGTTATGGTTGGGAGACTTAGAAAAATTTCCTGTACCATGGACTGTTGTTTCGGATTCAAAAGCCTTCAATGGCCCAATTGTTAAGAAGTATGCCATATCTGCTATACCACGTATATTCTTAATAGATCCATCTGGTAATATTATTGGGATGAATTTAAGAGGAGAAAAAATTTTAGAAGCGCTCTCTAAAGTGCTTTAATTATTTCACATTAATTTTTGGTTAGGTAGTTTTTGTGTGAATCTCTCTCAATGGCTTTAGAAAGTTTTGGGAGAGATTTTTTAGTCAAGATTAGTTTTTTTCGTTCCAGTAGTAGCTGTCTGGGTGTATTCGTTGGCCAAAAATTGCGGTGCCAACTCGCACAATAGTTGCGCCCTCTTCTATTGCAATCTCAATATCTCCACTCATTCCCATAGAGAGCTCTTTCATCTCTACATTAGGAATATTTAGGGCGGCAATCTCTTGTTGTAACTCTTTTAGCACCCTATAGCATTTACGTACTTTATCTTGGTTAGAACTAAATAGGCCAATAGTCATTAATCCCTTTATTCTTAGTGTATTAAAGGTGGCAATTTCTTTAACTAATTCTGCAGCTTGGGCAGGTGCTATGCCAAATTTACTCTCTTCGTTAGATGTATTTACTTGGATTAATATTTCTAGACTCTTGTTTTCTAGCGACAAACGGTTATGCATCTTTTCTGCCAAATCTAACCTATCTACAGATTCAACGCACTTAACTCCATATCTCAAAATCTCTTTGATTTTGTTTGTTTGTAAATGGCCAATAAAATGGCTGGTGTGCTCTATCTCCTTTAACTCGAGGTATTTTTCCTTAACTTCTTGCACCCTATTCTCTCCAATTAAATTATACCCCGCCTCAATAGCAACCTTTATCTGGCTGGCAGGCACAGTCTTAGTAGCAAGCAGCAACCTCACCTCATTTGAATCTCGGCCACATTTAGCACAAGCACTCTCTATCCTATTTTCTATAACCCGCAGGTTTTCCAAAATTTGCTTATCCATCTTACTAATCAATTTATTACTACAAAGTTAAAAAAACTCTCTCAAAGCGTTATAAAGCTTTGAGTCCCTATATTTGTAATCTAGCTTATAGTCGAAGAAAATAAAGTAAGCTATATTATTTTGGTTAATTTTAAAAGTTAATAAGACAAATTAAAACTGGATATGCAAACGAAAGTTGCACTATAAGTTAAGCAGCATGTTTGTAATTAATTTTTTCGTTATTAAACTCTTCAATGGTCATGTAGTTTAAGTAAGAGTGTCGTCTCTTCTTATTGTACCACAACTCAATGTATTCAAATA
>CAZHHY010000065.1:656-9931 GCA_964532375.1 uncultured Muribaculaceae bacterium | reverse complement strand
ACTTCACCCTTTAAGTTTAAAACCCTAAGTATTGCTTCCAAAGCTAAATGTCCACGCTGTTGGAAATAAGATACTTGCATATGCTTTAGAGCAAGCAGGGTTCCATGTTGTTAATCTTGGAGTTATGGTTTCGCAAGAAGAGTATATAGAGGCTGCCTTAGAAACTAATGCCGATGCTATCTTGGTCTCTTCTCTTTATGGGCATGGAGAGATTGATTGCAATGGGTTGAGAGATAAATGTAATGAGGCTGGCCTAAAAGATATTGTTCTGTTAGCTGGTGGTAATATTGTTGTTGGTAAGCAAGATTTTAAAGATGTAGAAAAGAGATTTATGGCTATGGGCTTTACTAAGGTTTATCCTCCGGGAACGCTGCCTGAAACTACCATTGAAGATCTCAACCTCATGCTTGCAGAAAAATGATTTACCTAACCGCAGATATTGGTAGCACTTTCACTAAACTTGTTGCAACTGATGTAAGCCTTGGTAAAGTGATTGGTACTTCTTGTGCCTTTACTACTATAGAGACAGATGTAAGAGATGGCTTCAATAACGCTGTTCGTAATATGGAAGCCAAAATTGGCAAATTCTCATACGATAAACTTATTTGCTGTAGCAGTGCAGCCGGAGGTCTAAAAATGGTAGCACTTGGTCTTGTGCCGGAACTTACTGCAAAAGCTGCAAGGCTTACTGCTGCTAGTGCAGGGGCTAAAGTTGTTAAGACCTATTCTTTTGAGATTTCCAAAGCAGAGCAGGAAGAAATATACCAAATTAACCCAGATTTAGTGCTTCTTTGCGGAGGTACCGATGGTGGAAATAAAGATGTGATTATCTCAAATGCTAAAAGACTCTGCGAAATTGATAGAGATTTTTCTGTGATAGTTGCAGGTAACAAGAGTGCCTCACATGAATTACAGAAAATATTTACTGGAGAGGGCAATTCTACCCAAGGCAATTCTAATAGATACTTCCCTAAGAACTTTGTGATTTCACAAAACGTGATGCCAGAATTCAATAAATTAAATATTGAACCGGCGCGCAAGTGCATAGAAGAACTCTTTATTAGTAGCATTGTTCAAGCTAAGGGGCTTTCTGCTATTCAAGAGATGAGTGCACATGAAATAATTCCTACTCCGCTAGCAGTTATGAGAGCATGTGAACTTTTGAGTAAAGGCATATCTAACAAAGAGACTGGTCTTGGAGATTTAATGGCAGTAGATTTAGGAGGTGCTACAACAGACATTTATTCTATGGCAGAAGGGAAACCAACTGTATCAAATATGTTATGCAAGGGACTCCCAGAGCCATATGCAAAACGTACTGTCGAGGGAGATTTAGGCATGCGATACAGCTTAAAAGCACTTGCAGACGAAGCTAGTATTGATAGAATTGCTAGCCAAGCCACTCTAAGTGGTAAAGTTACCGTTTCTAGTGAAGAGGTTGAGGCTTGGGTAGAAAAATGTAGCTCAAACCCCGATATAGTTTCTAAAAAAGGTTCTGTAGATGAGATAATAGAAGAGGCCATTGCCAAAGTTGCAGTTGAAATTGCTACAGATAGGCATGCTGGCATTGTAGAGAGTGTTTATACTCCAATGGGACAGATGCTTGCACTTACTGGAAAAGATCTTTCTCAAGTTCCAATTGTAATTGGCATTGGAGGCGCTATAACGAATAGCGATAACCCTGTGAAAATTTTATCTGGAGCAAAGTACAATCAATCAAGATATATGTATTCTAAACCAAAAGATCCAAAATATTTACTAGATAATAAATATATATTTGCATCTATGGGGTTGATTGGCAATTTAAATAAAACGGTAGCTCTTAAAATATTGAAGGAAGAGTTAAAAGAGAAAAATTAGACGATATATTAAGATAAAATATAATAAATATTCAATAATATGGAAATCAGGAACAAGAAGGTCCCAAATGATCTTTTCTTTGCCGAGCGCAAAGAAGTTTTAAAGCAATGGCCAACAGGAGATGGTGTTGATTTTGACGAGGTAGTAAAGTACCAATCGGCAATACCCGATACAAAAAGATTCGGTAAAAAATTAATGAAAGCCGAGCTTGAGGGCGAAACCCTTACTCAGCCTAGAGCAGGTGTTGCTCTATGCAAAGAGCACATTGAGTTGCTTCGTTATTTGGAAACCGAAGGCGAGGCAGATTTGCTTCCTACAACGGTAGATGCTTATACTAGACTCAATCGTGATAGATAAGAGCATAGAGGCAGGACGCTCAATGCTAAACGGTTTCCCTATTGTTAACTACGGAGTAGAGCTTTGTAGATCTGTAACGAGTGCACTTACCAATCCGGTACAGGTTCGCCATGGAACTCCAGATGCAAGGCTTCTTACCGAGATATCTATTGCTGGTGGTTTTACCTCTTATGAAGGTGGGGGAATCTCTTATAATATTCCATACTCAAAGAATCACTCTTTAGAGAAAACTATTGCCCACTGGCAATATGCCGATAGGCTTGTTGGAATGTATGAGGAGGCTGGGGTTTCTATAAACAGAGAGCCTTTCGGCCCACTTACTGGAACATTAGTTGCACCTTGTATCTCTAATAGCGTTGCGGTACTTGAATCTCTTCTTGCTGCAGAGCAAGGCGTTAAAGATTTAACCGTTGGTTATGGCCAGTGTGGAAACCTTATTCAAGATGTGGCTGCAATTCGTGCTCTCAGAATTATGACAAGAGAGTATTTAGATAAATTTGGCTACTCAGATGTTAGAGTTACTACTGTGTTTCACCAGTGGATGGGTGGTTTTCCACAAGATGAGTCAAAGTCTTTTGGCGTTATTTCTTGGGGTGCTGCTGCGGCTGTATTAGCAAAAGCAACTAAGGTTATTGTGAAGACTCCTCACGAGGCAATGGGAATTCCTACTAAGGAGGCAAACGCTGCGGGGCTTAGAGCTTCAAAGCAACTTACATCTATGCTTAAAGACCAGAGTTTTGTAGAGATTCCAGCTGTTGTTGCAGAGAGTAATATTATTATGCAAGAGATGAAATGCATACTAGACAAGGTAGAGGAGTTAGGTAAAGGAGATTTTGCATTAGGTACTGTTGCTGCTTTTGAAGCAGGAGTTATTGACGTTCCATTTGCACCAAGTAGGTTCAACGCTGGTAAGGTAATGCCGGCAAGAGATAACTCTGGAGCAGTAAGGTTGTTATCTGTTGGTAATATACCATTAAGTGAAGATCTACTGAAGTTTCACAGAGAGAAATTAGAGCAAAGAGCTGCTTTTGAAAAGCGCCCAGTAAGCTTCCAAATGGTTATTGACGACGTTTATGCAATTGGTAAAGGGTTCCTTATTGGAAGACCCAAATAGTTTTTGATTTAGACTAAAAGCCTGGGCATAATAGATAGGAGAGGCCGAGGCAAAAAAGTTAAAATGAACAAAATTGGCTTAAAAGAACCAAAAATGTTCATTAATACAATTTGATTTTAAAAGTTAAATAAATAAAAATGAAAATTCTAAAAGTAATTTGTTCGGCCGGTAAAACCGGGTTTTATTTTGATGACCAAAAGGCCATTAAGGCAGGAGCCGAAAACGATGGTGCATTTTATATAGGAGCACCTATGACAGAAGGCTTCACCTCTGTTAGACAAGCAGGAGAGTCAATCTCTGTGCTTTTTATATTAGAAAATGGAGCTATAGCTCACGGAGATTGTGCTGCAGTTCAATATTCAGGTGCAGGTGGTAGAGACCCTCTTTTTCTTGCCCAAGATTTTATTCCAATTATTCAAAAGCAAATAGCGCCACTTTATGAAGGTAAAGAGATTACTTCATTTAAAGAGCTAGCTAACATAGTTGATACAGGAGTTAACTCCGATACTGGTAAATTATTCCACACAGCAATTCGTTATGGTGTTACTCAAGCTTGTTTAGATGCTGTTGCAAAAAGCCAATCTAAGCTTATGGCTCAGGTAATTGCCAAGGAATATGGTACAGAAATTTCTAATAGCATGATTCCTATCTTCACTCAATCTGGCGATGATAGACGCTTGAATGCCGATAAGATGATTATGAAAGGAGTTCATGTTTTACCTCATGCACTTTTCAATCACGTAGAGAAAAAAGTAGGTTTCAAAGGCGAAAAAACAATGGAATATGTTGGTTGGCTAAGAGACAGAATCATTAAACTTAAGCCTTACCAAGAGTATAACCCAATAATTCATATTGACTTATATGGTACACTTAGCCAGGTTTTTGACAATGATTTTGAGAAGACAGCCAATTATATTGTAGAGCTAGAGAAACAAGCCCAGCCATTCCATTTAAGAGTAGAGGGCCCGGTAGATATGGGAGAGAGAGAGTCACAAATTCAGGCTCTTAGTATTATTAGCAAATTACTAGAAGATAAAGGTTCTAAGGTAGAGATTGTGGCAGATGAGTGGTGTAACACATTGAAAGATATAGTAGATTTCACTACTTCGAAAGCTGGCCATATGGCTCAAATAAAAACTCCAGATTTGGGTGGAATAAATAACTCAATAGAGGCTGTCATTCATTGTAAAAAAAATGGTATGGGAGCTTACTTAGGAGGTACTTGTAACGAAACCAATCGCTCTGCCGAAGTTTGTGCTCATATAGCTATGGCAACATCTCCTGCTCAGATTTTGGCTAAACCAGGAATGGGTGTAGACGAAGGATTTATGCTAGTCTATAACGAGATGAGCAGAATTCTTGCGCTTAAAGAGGTATTGTAGTGAAAATAAGTAAAGTTTGAGATATGGAAGAGATGAGAGTTTTATCGCCAACAGCGATATTGGGATATGGATTCCCTATGGAATCTTTTAAAGAAGGGATGAAGCGTAAGCCACATGTAATTGCGGTTGATGCTGGTTCTACAGATCCAGGTCCATACTATTTGGGTGCTGGTAAGTCTTTTACAGATAACAACTCTGTTAAGAGAGACCTTGCCATAATGATTCCTGCAGCACTTGAAGCTGGCATACCTGTGGTTATAGGTACTGCTGGTGGTAGTGGTGGAAGGCCTCACGTAGAGGTTACTCTTAATATTATTAAGGAGATTGCTAAAGAGCAAGGGTTATCTTTTAAGCTAGCGGTTATTCAATCGGAATTCGAGAAAGAGTTCATAAAAGAGCAAATGCGCGATGGCCGTATTGCTCCTCTTTTTCCTGCCAAAGAGATAACGGAGGCCGATGTAGATGAGTCTGTTAGGATAGTGGCGCAAATGGGTGAAGAGCCTTTTATTAATGCATTAAACGAAGGTGCCAACGTTATATTGGCAGGCCGTTCATACGATCCTTCGGTTTTTAGTGCTCTTGCAATAAAAGAGGGATTTGACAAAGGGCTTGCAATACACATGGGTAAAATACTTGAGTGTGCTGCAATTGCTGCTCTACCGGGTAGTGGTAGCGATTGTATGTTTGGTTATTTAAGAAAGGATAGTTTTGTACTTGAGCCACTTTCTCCAATTAGAAAATGTACAACTCTTTCTGTAGCGGCGCATACTCTTTATGAAAAGACAAATCCTTACATACTTCCTGGCCCAGGGGGTGCTATAAACTTACATGAATCTACTTTTACTCAAATTGCAGATAATATGGTTGAGATTAAAGGGAGTAAATTTGTACCTACAGAGGAGTATTTTGTTAAGTTAGAGGGTGTTAAAAAAGTAGGTTGTAGAACAATTTCTTGTGCAGCAACTACAGACCCAATAATGATAAGTCAAATTGACTCTATTGCACAGAGTGTAAAGGATAGGGTTCAGAACAATTTTGAGCACTTTGGAATCACAGATTTTTTCCTTGACTTTAAAATTTATGGAAAAAATGGAGTAATGGCTATGTTCCCAAATCTTGAGAAGCAAGTTTCTAACGAACTTATGATTATAATAGAGGCTGTAGCTCCTACTCAGGAACAGGCCGATACTATTTGTGGTTTTGCTAGAAGCACCATGTTGCACTTTGGATACGAAGGAAGAATTGCTACTGCCGGTAACCTGGCATTCCCATTCTCACCTTCAGATTGTAGAGTAGGAGAGGTGTATGAATTTAATGTATACCATCTTATGAGAGTAGACGACCCGGCTGCATTGTTCCCAATTAATTACATACAATTTAACAAGGGCAGCTACTAAAATAGAGTATTATTATGGAATATAAATTAATAGATGTTGCATCGGTCATTAGGAGTAAAAACTCTGGCCCATACGAACTTACATTCGATATTATTTTTAAGGATGTAGAGATGTTCAAAAAAGTGAAAGCTGCACAGGCAATAAATAATAAAATGTTTGCTGCACTTTACCAAATAGACGAGAGCGATATTATTGGTCTTGTTTATTTCGATCCTGCTAAGGCTGTTAAAATTACTATTGTTAGACCTATTCCTTCGGGAGCACTCGGCGAAACAGATGTGTACGGAGCTCAGCAGCATGCACCGTTAATGAATATGAAGTTTAATCTATAATTAGATTATTTTCTACATATAATTTAGACATATCAATCTAAGTGTTAATTTAATGGTTTTGATTTTTCACTTAGATTGATTTTATCTAATTTTAAATTTGATTTTTTATTTTTTAATTGTCTATGTACTATGCAAATTTATAGACAAGAGTACTCAGTATCTTCACAATATTTTGCTCCACGAGGCCGTGAGCGCCTTATGCATCTGGGTGAACATATTGCATCAAAGCATTTGCATTTTAGTGACAAGTTAATTGGAATTGTTGGAGATGCTGGTTCGGGAAAATCTTCTCTTATAAAAGGAATATTTCCTGGGCTTGAACTCTCTAATGACGACGACGTTATTAATCCTCGTAAAATTATGCAGGTTAGAGCAGGCATGGAAACTTTTAGCGATGCTGGCTCATACCACATAGATATGAGATTCCAAATGGCGTTTACTCAAATGTTCGAGATAGTAGAGTTTGTTAAGAATACTTTAGATAGGGGCAAGAGAATTATTGTAGAACACTTTGACCAGCTCTACCCCGCACTTGGAATAAACGCCGATATTATGGTTGGTATTGGAGAAGAGATTATAGTGACTCGCCCAAGTATCTTTGGCCCTTTACCTAAGAGTATTTTCGAGATTGTGCATAAATCACTTGAATATAGGAAAATGGCACATACATCGGAAGATGTAACCATGAAGATTCTAGAAGAGGAATTTGGAGTTTCTAAAGAGAACTATTTTAGCTCCGATATTAGAAAGGGCTTTGTGCTTCGATTCTTTAAGGAACCAAAAATAGACTTAGAAAAGTTAGACAAACGCATTAAAGAGATATTAGCATATGATGTTTCTGTCTCGTATTATGACGAAGATCATATACAAATTGGAGATAGTGTAATTGAGTGCGATGGCCCAAGACTACACGTTAGCAATACATCTAAAGTTATTAATTTCTCACTTGTTCAACGCATAGTTCACGACCCTAAAACCTCTACTTGGTGCCTTGTAGGTCTAATAGATAATAACTCCGAAGAGTTGGAAAACAGAAATACAGTTCATTTTTTAAAGCGAAAAGACTAATATAGAGCTAATTACAAAGCACTATAATCAATATATATTAATGTCAACTTGACTATTAAAGAAGTATAAATTTAATAAGTACTAATATTATAAAGGTACACGATGAGAAAAATAGAGGCGTCACAAATAATAAACTTAGTTGAAAAACTGTGCATAGAAGCTAATTGCATATTAACAGATGATATTCGCGTCTGTTTAGGTACCTGCGCACAGAAAGAGACTTCTGCTTTAGGCCGAGAAGTTCTAGGTACTTTAACCGAAAATGCAAACATTGCCAGGGACGAAATGAGTCCTATTTGCCAAGATACAGGTATGGCAGTGGTATTTGTAACTATGGGGCAAGATCTTAGAATAGAGGGTGGATTCATTGAAGACGCTATTAATGCTGGCGTAAGAAGTGGCTATGAGAAAGGATTTTTACGTAAATCTGTGGTAAGAGACCCACTAGAGCGTGTAAATACTAATGATAATACTCCTGCCGTAATTCATTATGAAATAGTTCCAGGCGATACATTTGAAATTACTGTTGCTCCAAAGGGGTTTGGTAGTGAGAATATGAGCCAAGTTAAAATGCTTAAACCTAGCCAGGGTGTTCAAGGAGTTAAAGATTTTGTGATTAAGACAGTGACTGAGGCTGGTGCAAACCCTTGCCCTCCTATTATTGTTGGAATTGGAATAGGTGGCACTATGGAAAAGAGTGCAATTCTTAGTAAGAGAGCTCTGCTTAGGCCTGTTGGAACCGCTAGCGAAATCCCGGCTCATGCAGCTTTGGAGGCCGAGTTATTAGAAGCTGTGAATGCTTTGGGAATAGGCCCAGCTGGGCTAGGTGGTTCAACTACAGCTCTGGATGTTCATATACTTACTTACCCTACACACATCGCGGGATTGCCAGTTTCTGTAAACATTGGTTGCCATGCAACTAGGCATGCACAAGGTTCATTGTAGCTCTTGATGTATTACATGATCTATTACATGATCTATTACATGATCTATTACATGATATCTAATCTGCACTAAATCAATTAATAGAGAGTTTTTAGAAATATTTTAAATGCCTAATAAACTTTTATTTCAATTTTCATCTTAATCACAATTCGTTTAAAGCCATGAACCAAAATAGAATAGAACTTATTGCTCCTTTTACAGATAAAGCAATCAAACAACTCAAAACCGGAGATATGGTTTACATTTCTGGGACTATATATACTGCCCGTGATGCCGCTCATAAAAAACTTTGTGAACTGCTAGAGCAAGGCAAAGAGATGCCTTTCGATTTTTCTGGAGCTGCTGTGTTTTATGCAGGGCCATGCCCAGCTAAACCGGGCAAACCTATTGGTTCTGTAGGACCAACTACCAGTGGTAGGATGGATTTATATTCGCCAACCCTTATTGATAGTGGGCTCAAGGTAATGATAGGTAAAGGCTTTCGTAGCCAAGAAGTTATTGATGCAATTGTGAAAAATGGTGGTATCTATTTCGCGGCAATTGGTGGCGCAGCAGCCTTGATGGCAAAATGCGTAGAGGATGCCCAAGTGATAGCTTTTGAAGAGCTAGGCACCGAAGCAATTAGAAAGCTAGTTGTAAAAGATATGCCCGTTATAGTAGCCATAGACTCACAAGGCAACGACGTCTATTCTTGATATATTTTTCGTCTATAGGCGAGAATTGGCCAGAATCATAGAAATGATTTAAAGCAATGGATTACAGATTACTAAAACTATAAGTACAATAAAAGTCAAGCTACCAATTAGTGGTAGCACACTGT
>CAZHHY010000065.1:0-646 GCA_964532375.1 uncultured Muribaculaceae bacterium | reverse complement strand
TTGCCATAATCCCCATCTTGCGCAGAAGTCTTCTTATACGTTTGGGGCCAACCAGTATGCCCATACCCTTTATGAAGTCTACCATGCTGATAACTCCCTTAGTAGGGTGTTTGTGGAACTCTTCATCCATCTTGCGCATCACATCAAGATCTTCAAAATCTTCATCAACAGGTTGATAATAGAGGGTGCTCCTGTTCAAATTCATAATCTCACATTGACGATCTCCGGGCTACGGGAGAGAAATTCTTTTTTCCAGGTGGATATCATTTGCGGGAGTATTATACTCGGAAGTTTTTAATTATTAGATGATGAAGTGTTGCCATAATAAGTTTAATAAATTATTCATTCGCCATTATTTTCCCCTCCAATGTCGCAAACCTGTTCGCCAATTCAAATCCAATGCCGTTGTCAATTGCGCTAAAGGGTTCTTTGCCACATTTGATTTTGGCGAGCTCAGTTGCTTTTATTGAATCCTTGAACATACTACTCATATGATCCCTTTTTGGTTTATTGATAGGACAAATACAAAAAAAAGTCCTACAATATGTTGATATTGTAGGACTTTTCTTGTTTTTGTCGCCTAAAGGCGATTTTTTGCGGTATGGACGGGAAAGCCACCTTTGCGGGCTAATCCGCTTTCTTTCAG
>CAZHHY010000064.1:5579-10051 GCA_964532375.1 uncultured Muribaculaceae bacterium | reverse complement strand
TAACTTATCCGAGGTATAGCCTAAAACGGCCCTATGCAACTCCTCATAAAAAGCAGAATAGAGACCTCCTTTTAAAAACTCACCTGCTGCTCTTAGGCGTGCCTTAGCTATTTTATTTGCCCGCCTACTTCTAACACCTGCAATATCTCTGTTCCTTTGTACTCTTTTAGAGAGAAATTTCTCTAAAAGGAGATAGAAAAAGATAATTAGCGCCAAAATTACAAAATAGGTTGCCGAGGCAAAGAAGAAAATATTTCCTTTTTTTAATGAAGATCGCCCTAATTGTATATATCGAATATCGTCTGTTATGCTACGTACTGCTTGGCGATTTACCCCCAAAGGCAAGCCTGAAATAGAAGAGTTGCCCACTCCAGTTGAATTACCTACCTTAACAATAAACTCTTTAGTAGCGAGAGTAATGTATTGTTTTTTAGTAATGTCATAATAGGTAAACAAAACCGGTGGAATAACATACTCTCCCGGGCCTCTTGCAATTAAAGGGAATTCAAACTGTTTATTGCCAGATGTACCTCCCGAACTCTTAGAGGTATTATCTGTTATTTTGGTATCGTATAGCTCAAATGAAGAAGGAATTTCTGGCTTTGGAGCTTCTATCAAATTAATATTTCCCGTACCACTAATATCTATTAATAGAGAGAGGGCCTCGTTTGCGTTTACACTATCTTTAGAGAGTTTACCACTCATAGTAAAGTTACCTACAGCTCCTTTAAAAGAATCGGGCGCTCCTAAAGGCAAAGCATCTACCCTTATATTCACTGGTGAAGAGGAGACCCTTTTTCGAACTGTTTGGTAAGAATCAAAGAAGTCGTCAAAGATACTTCTAGTAGCCGATCTGCCAGCTCGTATTTGAACCTGGCATACCAGTTCGGCAGCATCTATAGTTAAAGTGCCACTCTGCTGAGGGAGCAAAATATATTTTTTTATAAATGCCGAGTTATATATTTTCCCATCTACATTCTCTCTTACAAAGTCTATGTTTTGTGCACTCTCAATCTCTTGGCTCCAGAATCCATTAAAAGTAGGAAATCTTACATCTTCAAATCCAGCAATAGGTACTCTAGTATAGAGTTTTATTGTAGCAATAAAATGCTCTCCAATAACCACTCTTGACTTACTTATAGATATCTTCATAAAAACATCTTCATTGGTTATTGTTGCGCTCTCCTTTGTATCTGATTCAGCTGCCCGAGCGCTATTTGTTTTTACTGCCTCTATGGTTATAGCAGAAGATGAATAGGATTTGCCATCTACCACCACAGAAGCTGCCGGTATAGTATATTTTCCCTCACTTTTAGCTTGAAGAATATAGGTGTAACTAACTTGAAAGCTCTCTGTCCTTTTACCATTTATAATTTGAGTGCTATTCATTGTAGAAGACGTAGGGCCGGCAAGTACATCTAACCCTGTAATTGAAGGAGGGTTAAATGAAGTAGGGCTTGCATTTGTAGTAAAAACAAGACGAAACGTCTCACCAACCTCTACAACCCTTGGAGCCTCGGCAATAAATGATGTTTGAGCAGTTGCAAAAGAGACAACTGCAAAAAACAGCGTAAAAAGAAAAGCTCCTCTTATATATATTGTTTTCACAAAACTATCAATATCTCTCATATAGTGTAAAATTACCAATTTTTCTCTTTTTGCTTGCCTTTCAATACCTTTGCTTTCTCTTTATTGACTTTTTCCTGAGTCTCCTTCTCTTTATTTTGAATGGCTTGTAACATTTGTTGAGCAGTTTGAGGAGTTATCTTAGGAGGAGACTGGTTATTATCTTGTTTGTCATCTTTATTATCTTGGTTCTCTCTCTTATCTTCATTATCTTGGTCTTTCTTGTCCTGATTATCCTTCTCTTTCTTATCGTCTTTTTTATCCTGGTTATCCTTGTTGTCTTGATTGTTTTTATCGTCTTTATTTTCGTCATTTTTAAGCATTGCTTGAGCATAAGCCAAGTTACTCTTAGTCTCTAAATCAGAAGGATTTACCCTTAAAGAATTTTTGTAATACTCTATCGCTTCGGAATATTTTTTTTGATCTAAAGCATAGTTACCAAGATTATGATTAACCATAGATGACAAAGGGGTGTTATCTAACGAATCTACTAAATCTGAAACAATTTTTTGAGCCTCTTCACTATTTCCCCTCTTATATAGAGCATTCCCCAGATTATATCTACCAAAAATAGAGGTTGGGTTATTTTCTAATGCTCTTCTGTATTCTAGTTCGGCTTTTTCAATATCACCCTCAGAAAATGCACGATTGCCCGAACGAACTTTACCTTTTTCGGGTTGTGAAAAAGCTACAGTAGCAAAAAACATAAACAATAAAAATAAGTACCTCTTCATAAAATCACATTTTTAATCTATTTAAAGAAAATTCGACCCTTTCTATCTGTTATAATAAATTCTAAAATTAAGAAAATGAGAGCAATGCCAAAAAAATACATATATTGTTCATTAAAATCTTCAAAGACAACAGAACTAAAAGTTTCTTTATCCATGTTTCTTATCTGATCAACAATTGCCTCCAATCCAAAATCACTATTACCTGCCCGAATGTACTTACCCTTTCCAGCTTGGGCTATTTGTAGCAGAGTCTCTTCGTCTAAACGAGTTACAACAATATTACCCTCTCTATCTTTTAATAACTCGCCATCTGCCATTGGAATAGGCTTACCCTCTTGAGACCCAATTCCAATTGTGTAAATAACAACTCCTAGCTCTCCTGCTGTTTTAGCTGCTGCTATAGGGTCGTCTTCATGATCTTCACCATCTGTTATTAGAATAACAGCTTTACTAGAATTAGAACTTTCTGCACTAAAACTTTTCACCGCCAAATTAATAGCATCGGCAAGAGAGGTTCCCTGTACAGGTACAGAGTTTGTGTTTATCGAATTAAGAAACATTTTTGCAGAGACATAGTCTGTAGTTATAGGTAACTGTACAAACGCTTGCCCAGCAAATACAATAAGTCCAATTCTGTCTTGGTTAAGTTTATCTGTCAAGCGAGAGACTGCAAGTTTGGCTCTTTCAAGGCGATTAGGTGAGTAATCCTGAGCCAACATGGAGTTAGAAACATCTAACGCAATCATAATCTCAATACCGGTTCCTTCAACCTCTTTAATTCTTGCTCCCAACTGAGGCCGAGCCAACCCAACTGCAAAAAAGAACAGCGCTATACTAAGAATAGATAATTTAATCCAACCTCTTGCTGCCGATGCCCTTGGCATCAACTTATTAAGGATTGCCATATCTCCTAGTTTTTCTATCCTTTTTCTGCGTATCCGCCTATTTATTCCATGGAATAAATAGAGGAATGGAATTAAAAGAATTAATAAAAAATATTCTGGTTGTGCAAATTGTATCATAATCTCTCTATTATTATGGAATCCTTCTCAATATCAAAAATCTTAGAAACAACTCCAGAACAATTGCTGCCAAAGCAATCAGTGCATATTTCATAAATAGCTCTTTGTAAATAGGAAACGAATCTACAATAGTAAGGTTTGTTTCCATCTTGTTAATCTCGCTATAAATTTCGAGCATCTTAGTATTATCTGTAGCTCTAAAGTACTTACCTCCCGTCTCTTCTGCAATTTGTTCTAAAAGAGGTTCGTCTATCTCTACTTTAACTTGCTGAATTTGCACCCCAAAAGGAGTCATTACTGGGTATGGAGCAACTCCCATTGCACCCACACCTATAGTATACACTCTAACACCATAGGTTTTTGCAATTTCTGTAGCCATTAAAGGAGCAATCTCTCCCCTATTATTTACCCCGTCGGTGAGTAAAATAACTACTCTACTTTTTGCCTGAGAATCTTTCAATCTTGCAATTGCTGTTGCTAAGCCGTTACCAATTGCGGTTCCATCTTCTATTAAACCAGTCTCTATCTCCTTCATCAAATTTATAAGAGTAGCCCTGTCTGTTGTTAGAGGACACTGAGTAAAACTTTCACCCGCAAAAACCACAATGCCCATTCTATCTCTAGGGCGTTGTGCAATAAACTCTATTGCAATATCTTTTGCAGCACTAATTCTATCTGGACTAAAATCTCTTGCCAGCATACTAGTAGATACGTCAATTGCAATAATAACATCTATTCCCTGAGCATTCACCTTTTCAAAATCTTGAGAAGAGCGAGGCCTTGCCAAAGCGACAATAAGAGCAGCTAACGCTATATATCGTAAAATGTAGGGAATGTGTCGCATCATTTTTTTAACTCGCCCCCCTTCTCCTTTCCAAGGAGAGGAGCTAGAAACCTGCAAATAAGGGGTGTGCCCCTTTATCTCTCTCCATACATATAAGGCTATAATAGGAATTAAGAGAAGCTCTAGATATAAAAATGCTGGATATTCAAAAAACATCTCTATTTGCCTCCTAGTTTATTTTTGTTATTACTGTTTTCTTCTTCTAACTGTTGCATATATGTAGAGTTCACGAACCTTATAGCAGCA
>CAZHHY010000064.1:0-5569 GCA_964532375.1 uncultured Muribaculaceae bacterium | reverse complement strand
GGTAAAGAGTTTTCGCACTCAAGCTCCTGGGCAGAATATTTTGCAAACTTCACCAAATCTGAAATATTAAATAGTTCTGACAACTCTCTATATATCTCTTTTTCTATTTTTTTATCAGATAAGTCTCTCAAAATTTCTTTCGAAGTTTGCTCCATTGCCTGCAATGAATATCTAACTTCTATATATTCACGAAGAGTATCTGTAAGAGAAGTAAAAAACTCCTTTTGATTATAAAGCCAAAGCTTATCTCCCCTTAATTTTTCTAGCTTACGTAGGGCAACTATGTGAGCTGGATCTACCACAATTGGTTTACCAAATATATTTTTCTTGTTGCGCAGGTTCTTAACTGCTCTTGTTATTGCCCAAATTATTAAAAAAAGCAATACCAATATACCAACCCAAGGAAGAGCCTCTTTCAATGTATATGGGTAGTTCATTTGCCCTTTAACATCAAATGGCTTATAAGAGGTAGTATCAATTTGTATAGTATTAACTACCAAAGAGTTACCTTCAAATGAAAGAGTGTCTGTAGTACCATCACTCTTAATTTTATAAGCAACAAATGGAGGCAATGTGTAAGACCCACTATCGAATGAAGTAAGTACTACCCTACTTTCAAGTATAAATGTACCATTCTCTCTAGAGAGGGTATCTGTTACAGGCGCAGATACTAACTCTACACCTTGGGTTACAGGGTTGGATGGCGATGGGAATATTAATTTTTCACCTTTCGCTAGAGTTGTTTTAAACTTTAGAGTTAACTGATCTCCTATAAGAATTGTATCTTTTATTGGGTAATTCATATTTTATCGTTTTTTAAATAGTGAGATTAGCCCTTTTACGTAATCCATATCTGTTGCAACCGAAACTGAATCTACTTTGTACTTTCTTAGCACAGTTTTAGTGTTTTCAGCTACTAACTGGTTCCATTGCTCATAGTTTTTTCTTACGTTTTTATTAGATGTGTCTACCCAAAACTCCTCTTGGCTTTCATTATCAGATACTCTAATAAGGCCTACATTTGGGAGCTTCCTCTCCAATTTGTCATATACAGATATAACATATAAATCGTGACGGCCTGCTGCAATTTTAAGAGCATGTTCATATCTTGGCTGGTGATTATCTCCTACGTCCAACATATCTGACAACAAGAATGCTGTACACCTCTTTTTAATTGCATTTGTCAAAAAACGCAAAGCTTCAGAGATATCTGTCCCCTTTTCTTCTGGCTCAAAATCGAGCAGTTCTCTTATTATTCTTAGCAGATGGCTTCTTCCTTTTTTAGGGGGAATAAACTTTTCTACCTTAGAACTAAAAAAGAGGGCTCCCACTTTATCGTTATTTGCCGAAGCCGAAAACGATAAGACAGCTGCTATCTCTGTTACTAACTCTTTTTTAGTCTTTATAGTAGAGCCAAAAAGGCGAGACCCACTCACATCTATCATTAGAACTACCGTTAGCTCTCTCTCTTCCTCGAAAATCTTTACATATGGAGCATTTAGCCTAGCTGTTACATTCCAATCCATACTACGGACATCGTCGCCAAACTGATATTCACGAACTTCACTAAATGCCATACCACGCCCTTTAAAGGCAGAGTGATACTCTCCAGCAAAGATCTGTCTAGATAACCGTTTGGTTTTGATCTCTATTTTACGAACTTTCTTTAATAACTCCTTTGACATACTATGGAACCTCTACTGCATTTAGAATTTCTGTAATAATTTGTTCTGAAGTAACGTTTTCTGCTTCGGCTTCATAAGTGAGGCCAATACGGTGCCTAAGCACCTCATAACAAACGGTTCTAACATCTTCTGGAATGACATAACCCCTACGCTTTATAAATGCATATGCCTTAGAGGCCATTGCTAAACTAATACTCGCTCGAGGAGATGAACCATAAGATATAAGGTCTTTTAATTTAGCTAAATTATAATCTTCTGGAGTTCTTGTTGCATAAACTATATCTACAATATATTTTTCAATCTTCTCATCCATATAAACCTCGCGAACAACCTCTCTAGCTCTAATCACATCTTCTGGGCTCAATACACGCGAAGCTGTAGGAAAAACCCCACTATTATTCATCCTTATAATAAGCTTCTCTTCCTCTTTTTTTGGATAACTCACAACTACTTTAAGCATAAACCTATCTATCTGAGCTTCTGGAAGTGGATATGTTCCCTCCTGCTCTATTGGGTTTTGTGTAGCCATAACCAAAAAAGGCTCCGGTAATGGAAAACTTGTATCTCCAATAGTTACTTGTCTCTCTTGCATTGCCTCAAGCAAAGCCGATTGCACTTTTGCAGGCGAACGGTTAATTTCATCGGCTAGAACAAAATTTGCAAAAACAGGCCCTTTTTTTATTTGAAACTGTTCGCTCTTTTGGCTATATATTAAAGTTCCAATAAGATCTGCCGGTAAAAGGTCTGGAGTAAATTGGATTCTACTAAACTTGGCATCTACAATTGAGGCAAGAGTATTAATTGCCAAAGTTTTAGCAAGGCCGGGCACACCTTCAAGTAAAATATGACCATTAGCTAGCAAACCAATCATAAGGTTCTCTACAAGATGCTTTTGGCCAACAATTACTTTGTTCATCTCCATCGTAATCATATCCACAAAGGCACTCTCCTTTTGGATTCTTTCATTTAGCTCTTTGATATTTACGGTTTCCATATCGAATGATTTAGTATTTTTGCATTTATATTAAGCATATCTTACAAAATTAATGATAATTCGTCTATAATGCGCTTCTT
The DNA here is from genome assembly GCA_964532375.1 of uncultured Muribaculaceae bacterium. Classification (GTDB taxonomy): domain Bacteria; phylum Bacteroidota; class Bacteroidia; order Bacteroidales; family UBA932; genus Bact-08. The sequence goes on along the minus strand of CAZHHY010000064.1, from coordinate 2,810 downwards.
TATTTCAATTTCATATAACGGACAAGCCCTTAGCGGATGGCAGAAGCAAAAAAACGGGCCTTCCGTTCAGGAACATCTAGAACATGCCTTTTCGGTATATCTACAAGAAAAAATTGAGATAACCGGTGCTGGCAGGACAGATGCAGGAGTACATGCCATAAATTATATTGCCCACCTAGATTCCACTAATCTCACACTTACAACAGAGCAACTCATTACAGTTTACAAAATAAATGCCATTCTACCCTCTTCTATCATATTAAATTCAATATATCCAGTAAAAGAGAACGCTCATGCCCGTTTTGATGCTCAAAGTCGCACCTACCAATACTTTGTCCATCATGGTAAAGACCCATTTTCTGCCAATTTTTCATATTTATACCCATATGAACTAGATGTGGCAGCAATGAACAAAGCAGCACAGTTAATTTTGGGACAAAAAGACTTTACCTCAATGGCAAAACTTCACTCTCAAACTAAAACGAATATTTGCACCATAAAAGATGCAATATGGCAACCTGGTGGTCCTTTTTACACGCCTCTTAGCTCCTCTTTTGTGTTTACGATAACAGCTAATCGTTTCCTGCGTAATATGGTGCGCGCCATTGTTGGTACTTTGTTAGAAATAGGCCGAGGCAAACAACAGCCCGAATGGATTCTTTCTGTACTAGACCAGAGAGAGAGGGCAGCTGCAGGAAGCTCTGTTCCGGCACACGCGCTATTTTTAACTGACATTCAATATCCTGCAGATATAAAGCTATTTTAATATTTTTGTTGCTGTAACTCTTTAGCCAACTGCACAATTATTGCACTTGTGCCATTGATTCCCAAAAGCGAAGAGTTAATACAAAAATCATAAGAGTGAATATCTCCCCACTTTTTATTGCTAAAATAATTATAGTAGGCAGCTCTCTTTTTATCTACTTTATCGATTAACGAATTGGCTTTCTCTGGCACCAAGCCAGTACGGTTACAAACCCTCTCTATTTTATCTGCTTTAGTTGCTGTAATGAAAATATTTAAACAGAAGGAACACTCTTGCAAAACATAATCGGCACATCTACCAACAAATAGAGCCGATTTTTCAGATGCTAGATCTCTAATAACATCACTCTGAATTTTAAAAAGAGATTCGTTGCTAAGAAAGTAATCAGATGAGATACCATCTACAGAAGAACTTCGTAGCCCTAGTAACCCGCCAATTAAAGAGAAGCTTTTAGTCTCGTCGGCATTCTCAAATAACTCTTTATTTAAGCCACTTTTTTGAGATGCAATTTCAATTAACTTCTTATCGTAGAAATCAATTCCTAGCTCATTAGCAACCACTTCTCCTATCTCCTTCCCTCCACTGCCAAATTCTCTTCCTATTGTAATAACAAACTTAGGTTCCATGATTAAAATAATTTTAGTTCAATTTTTTATTTAATTTACGATATTGAACAACCAAAAGATAAGCAGCAATGGTTGCCGATAATGTATCTGCTATAGGAATGCTTAGCCAAACTCCTTTAACACCTAAGAATTGGGGTAAGATCAAAAGCAGAGGTATTAAAAATACCACTTGCCTAGCCATAGACATAAATATTGCTTTTCCCGGGTGGCCAATACTTTGAAAGAAGTTAGAGGTAACCATTTGGAAACCTACTACAGGGAAACAGATAAAGACAACTCTCAAACCAGGTACTACAATGTTTATAAGCTCTTTATCTGAAGTAAAAATTCTTGCTACAACCCCTGGGAAGAGTTGGCTAAACAGAAAGCCAGTAGTTACAACTGCGGTAGCCAGCATTATTGTATGCCTTAAAACCAAGCTTACTCTATCTGTTTTTCCTGCGCCAAAATTATAGCCTGCAATAGGCTGCATTCCTTGGTTCAAGCCCATAACCACCATGAAGTACAAGGCGGCCATTCTATTGATTATTCCATAGGCTCCAACTGCCAAGTCGCCACCATACCTTATGAGTCCCTGGTTAAATACAATAACTACAACACTAGAGACAGCATTCATAAGAAAAGGGGCCATTCCTATAGAGAGTGAGTCTAAAACAATTTTCTTCTCTAATCTAAACACTCCTTTTTTTAAATGAATCTCATTGTTACTATTTGTAAAATGTTTTATTTGCCATAATAACATTACAGCTTGAGCTAAAATTGTTGCCAAAGCAGCACCTTTTATACCCCATCCAAATACAAAGATAAAAAGAGGCGTAATTACCACATTAATCACTACAGAGAAAATAGTAGCGTACATAGATTTTTTAGGATTCCCCGAAGCTCTCAATAAAGCATTCAGTCCAAGATACATATGAGTAATTACGTTGCCTGCTGTAATTATAGTCATATAGTCTTTCGCAAAGGGTAACGTTTGCACACTTGCCCCAAAGAACAAAAGTATAGGGTCTAAAAAATAGAGTATAACTCCAGTGTATAGAGTACCAAAGATAATATTCAGAACAAACACATTGCCCAAAACTTTATTGGCCGTCTTGTAATCTTTTTGGCCCAACCTAAGAGACATAAGTGTTGCAGCTCCAATACCTACAAGTGAACCAAATGCAGCTGCCAAGTTCATTAGTGGAAACGTAATTGCCAACCCAGATATTGCTAGAGCCCCCACTCCATGTCCAATAAATATACTATCTGTTATGTTATATAAAGAGGCAGCAGTCATTGCAATGACCGAGGGTATGGCGTACTTTAACAATAGCTTCCACACATTACCTGTTCCTAGTTCCGAGACCGATTTTGTTTGTTCCATAATATTATTGCGTAAAGTTAGTATAAAAAAGAGACTCGGTTTTGCCAAGAAA
>CAZHHY010000063.1:0-10185 GCA_964532375.1 uncultured Muribaculaceae bacterium | reverse complement strand
GTAGCATATATTACCGAATTTAAAATTAGCTACAAGCTATTACCGTTGCTCAGAAAGAAGCTAGTAATAACCTCGGCACGTATAGAAAAACCGTTTATCTTTTTAAAACAAGAAAATGACTCTACCTGGAACATTCAACATATTGTTAAACCAAGCCAAACAATTGAGAGCGATACTACCAGTAGCTCATTTATAATAGAGCTAAAACAAATATGGGTTGGTGAGGGATTAATAAAGATTGAATCTTTAGATACGGTAATTCCAAAAAGAGTTGAAAATTTGAACCTTGGGGGTTCACTCTATTATTCAGAAAATCTACAGAAAATTACTATTCAAGAGTTTAATTTCCAAACTCTAGAGCCCTCTCTAATATTAAGAGATTTTACAGCAAAGGTTATCCGTAACAAAGAGGCAATTGAAATAAAGAATCTTATTCTAAAAACGGCACTCAATCAAATTACGGCTCAGGCTAATTACTCACCTAGTCCTAAAGTATTTGGAGACATTACTATAACAACCCAGCCATTACATATTGATGAGTTTAGTTATTATATTCCTGGAATAGCGCTACTGGCCTACCCTACTTTTGAATTAGTGGCTCATGCACACAACGATTCATTAGTTGCATCGATTAAGCTGAATAGCCAAACAAATAAAGAGCGAACAAAAGAACAAACTAAAGAAGATTTAAATAAATCTACTTCAAATGAAAGTATAGGCCTAGATCTTGCTTTAGCAAATTTTCCAGCTATAATGTTCAACCAAGCAGATTCGCTAATTCAATACAAGCTCTTAGGAAAGTTTTCAAATTTAAATTTAGCTAACTGGGGGGCAGCGCCAGAAATGAACTACTTAATAAACGGAGAGATAGCTGCTCAAGGTATTGGCATTAATCCTAAAACCCTAGTAACTAAAGCAGAAGGAAACTTAAAGAACAGCATAATAGAAAACTATAAAATAGACATGCTAGGCTTTGAAATGGACGCAAATAGGGGAAATATCAAAGGCGAGGCAATAGGTACAGGTGATTTTGGTAAAATAGTTATAATGCCTGTTGTTAAAGGCTTTGCAAATGAATACCCAACATATAACGTTAAGCTACTGGGGCAAAATCTTAATTTAGCAGTCATTACAGGAAATGATAGCCTTGCATCTAATTTAAACCTTACAGCTACAGCGGCTGGCCGAGGATTTGACCCAAAAACTCTTAATGCCAAAATAGAGCTATTGGTTGGTAAATCGCAAATATCTACTATTTCTGTAGACACTCTACTTGCCAATATAAATTACTCTAGAGAAAATTTACTCATAGATTCACTCTGGCTAAAAACTAAGTCACTAACAGTTAAAGCAACTGGCAATTATAGACTACATTCTAACTCAAATATTGTTCTGCTGGGTTATCTAGAAAATCTAGACGAATTTTCTTCGTTGATTCCTGTTAAAAACTTAAAAATCAGCGGGCAGTTAGATGCACATTTGTGGGGTAAAAAAGACTCTTTAAAGTTAGATGCTCTGTTAAAACTCAACCATTTTAAATACGATGATATAACTACAGATAGTATATTTATAAAAACCAATGCACTATTAACTCAAAAAGACACATTAATAAATGCAGAACTATTAGTAAATAACATAACTAGCAACGGAATTAAAGTAGATTCTGTAAAAGCAGTTATCACCTCTAGCCTAGATTCTGCTTTTATTGTTGGGCAACTTGCAAATAGCGAGCTCAATTCAAATATAACTACAACAATAAACTGGAGCGATAACATTAGAATTAGGCTAGATAATTGGTTAATAAACTACAAAGGAGAGCAGTGGTCTTTACAAGAATCACCTGCCATATTTGTAATTGATTCAACGAAATATTCTGTAACCAATTTTAAATTGGCTTCTAATAGATCTGATAGCTCTGGATATATTTGGGCAAATGGATATTATAGCTCAAACGCTCATGAAGATTTAGAGCTAAAGGTTGTAAATTTAAGTATAGATGAAGTTGCCAAATTAGCAGGTCAAAAAATTGATGCCACTGGGAATATAAATATAGATTTAAGCTTAAAAGGGACAGCCGCATATCCAAAACTAATTGGGAACTTTTCAATTGACAAGCCTGTATTTAACGAATTTGTAATTAAAAGTTTTAAGGGAGACATTAGCTATGAATTAGACCGTCTTAAATTCAATGGCCAAGTAGTTCCCAGAGATAGTGGCCGAATAGAGTTGGTAGGAGAACTACCAATGAGCTTAAAACTAGATAACATAGGTTTTAATATAGACTCTACTAAAAACATTTCTGCAAATCTTCTTGTAGATAGATTTCCATTAGCACTACTTCAGATATTCAACCTATCAGAAGAGATAGCAGGCACCTTAGAAGGATCGGCCAGCGTAAACGGGCCATTAAATTCTTTAAATCCTTTTGGAAGCTTTCATCTTACTAATGCCTCGTTTCGTATTCCTCAATATGGAATTGATTATAGGAAAATCTTATTTGATATAGAGATGCAAAACGATAACATAATTGTTGATACATTTAGAATTGACACTCGCAATGGCAATGTAACTGCACAAGGGAAAATAGACTTCATCTCTGGTTTCTATAAAGGAAACTTGAGAAACTCAACCATAAATATAAATTTTGATAAATTTAACCCTATAGATCACAAGCAACTAAACATGCAAATGTCTGGAGACGCATCGCTCTCGGGCAAAAGTGGCCAGGTTGTATTTGGTGGTAACATAGAGATTCCTAAAGCAGAGGTAAACCTGCCTTTCTTATTTAATCTATTAGGTAAATTTAATACTCCCAATATTCCAAAATCTATATTAATGCAAGAGATTGAACGTGCTAAACTCTTAAAAGATTCAATAGGCAAACTAACCGTAGACTCACAGGGTAAGCTTGTAAATAATTCTTATACAACAGATAAAGCAACAAATTCAACAAGTATAAATGACTCTATTGCTCAAAATTATTTTGAAAATTTCACTGGGAAAATTAAATTAACAATACCTCGAAACACCTGGATAAAAAATGACGACATGCGTATCGAGCTGTCAGGAGATTTAGAATTAATCAAAAATCGAGGTTTTTTTGAGCTATTTGGTACTGTAGCTGTGGTTAGAGGCCAGTACGATCTTTTTGGTAAAGTTTTTAAAATAGATGAAGGTACAATTACGCTCAATGGAGGAGAAGAGTTAATACCAACTCTTGATGTAACTGCAAGTTATCGCTTCCGCAATCAAGAAAAGATAGAACAAACTTTAACAGTTAAAGCCTCGGGCACAACCGAAACACCAAAAATTGACTTTACTCTAGACGGAAACTCTATAAACGAAGGCGACGCCCTATCTTACATACTCTTTAGAAAAGGAATCAATGAACTTTCTCTTAGCCAACAAGAGAATATTTCTGGATCGGATAATGGTAGCCTTGCCGGGAATGCAGCAGCATCTTTGATCTCTTCACAGCTAACTAAATTCTTAGCAGACAAGTTAGATGTAGATTATATTGAAATAAAAGGTGGTGGCAACTTTGATAACGCTACTGTTACTGTTGGTAAATATATTACAAAGGATATTTTCATTAGTTACGAAAAACTCTTTGGAAAAACAGACCAAAAAGATATAGATAAGTATGAAGTTAAATTAGAGTACTTAATCTTTAAGTATCTATTCTTACAACTTAATAACTCATCTAGCGATAGCGGTTTTGATGTTATTTTCAAAATTGAATCGAAATAAATAGCTCATACAATAGCTACTAACTAAAAAAAGAGACAGCCTAGAAATAGGTTGCCTCTTTTCTCTGTAACTCTTATTAATTGTTTGGTGCCCAGAACAAGACTCGAACTTGCACACCGTAACCGGCACTACCCCCTCAAAGTAGCATGTCTACCAATTTCACCATCTGGGCTTAGAGGCTGCAAATATAGAGTTTTTTTTCTTAACTTAGCAAAATATAAAATCACTTTAGATATGAACGACAATTTTAAAAAACAAATTGCAGAGATTGATGATCTTAAAGAAGTTGCTCAAATTTTATCTTTGAGCACAGAACTAAGAGAGAGCATATCGGAGTATGAAAGTAACCCATATGACACACTTTTTGCTTCAGGAAAAGGCAAAGTAAAAATGAATTTCAACAAGAAAGGCGATACTATCTATTTACTTGGAGATTACACTGGTAAAGACCTAGATAATAGTGCTGCTATTGAAATAACGCTAGATGCAATAGAGAATGAAATGCTCTCTAGCTCTCATACTCTTCATTGTTGTGGCCTCTTTTCTGGCTTAATTGAAGCGTGTTCTGTAAAAAGGCTTGGGTTCGACATCACTTCAGATTCCGAAATGAGCGATAAAGAGTTCCTTTTTAGCGATAAAAATCCTGCCATTTTAATTAGCGTCTCTTCTGAACAAGAAGGTAAATTTGTTGACTACATATACAAAAACGGCATTAAAATTACATTGCTGGGGCATGTTACAAAAGGAGAACTTCGAATGGACGACATCTCATTTGGTTTCATTGCAGACTACATAGACTAAACCGTCTATTATATAGGCTAACCTTCTATTATATAGACTAACCTCTTATTAAATAAATTAATGAGTGTGAAAATCAATAAAGAGAGAAGCGCTGTAGCGGCAATGTTCAATAATATTGCCGCCAGTTATGATTTTATAAATCACTCACTCTCTTTTGGAATAGACAAGGTTTGGAGAAAGAGACTCCTTAAAAAAGTGCTAAAAAACAATCCTAAAAAAGCGCTTGACATTGCCTGTGGAACTGGAGATATTTCTTTAGCACTAATGAAGTATGGGATTGAAGTAACTGGGCTAGATATTGCTAGTGAAATGCTAGAAATAGCTAAAACAAAAGCTACTAAACAGCACAATAAATATGTTAACCAGGGCCAAAATAAAAGCAAGAAAGCACAAATAAAGCCTATAGCATTTGTTCTTGCCTCGGCAGATTCTATCCCTTTTCCAAATAGTACTTTCGATTTAGTTACAATAGGTTTTGGAATAAGAAATTTTGAGAATAGAGGAGAGGCACTGCTAGAGATTAAGCGAGTACTAAAACCAGGTGGAGAATTAGCCATTCTTGAGTTTGCAACCCCTAAAAATATTATTTGGCGAAAACTATTCAACTTCTATTTTTTAACTATTCTTCCATTTGCTGGAAAAATAATTTCGGGAGACAAATATGCATATCACTACCTACCCTCATCTGTTGTCTCTTTCCCTCAGTATGGCGAATTTGCAGCAGAATTAGAGCAAATTGGTTATTCAAAAGTAAAATTCAAATCGCTAACAGGAGGAGTAACAATACTTTACTTGGCTAAAAATATAATAACAGATAAATAATGTAGAGTATGCTATTATGGGAATTCATATGGGGGATTCTTTATGCAGTGTATATTATTCTTGCTATATATGCTTCGGGCGTAATTATTTATCAAAAATCAGATCCTGTAAAATCGCTCTCGTGGATAATAGTAATTCTACTACTCCCCTACATAGGGCTCATAATGTATGCGTTATTTGGTCAGAATTTTCGTAAAAGTAAACTCTTTAGTAGAAAGGGAGTAAGAGACGAGAGAATAAAAAGAATAACTGCAAACAAACAGCTAAAGCAAATAAAGAACGATATTAATTTTCTCCCGGCTCATTTGCATGAATTCAGAAAACTCATAGAGCTTAACTTAACAAGTAGTAGAAGTCTTCTTGGTGTGAACACATCTATAGAACTTTTTTATACTGGCAAAGAGGCTCTGGATGCTATGTACGATACAATTGCTAAAGCGAAGCAGCATATTCATTTTCAATCATACATAATTGAAGATGACACTACCGGGAAACGATTTAAAGATCTCCTAATCAAAAAAGCTAAAGAGGGAGTAGAAGTAAGAATAATCTACGACGACATGGGGTGCTGGAATCTAAATAAGTCATTCAAACAAGATTTACTTAAGAATGGAGTTGAACTTCTTAGCTTTTCGCCAGTAAGGTTCTTAATGCCAACCTCAAAAGCTAATTACAGGAATCATCGAAAAATTCTTGTAACAGATGGATTCATTGGCTATATCGGAGGTGTTAATATTGCCGATAGATACTATACAGGTGGCAATTATAGCGAATGGAGAGATACTCATATGAAAATATCTGGAGAATCTGTAGCAGTACTACAATCAAGCTTTCTACTAGACAGATACTTTATAATAAACCAACAATTCAATCGTAAAAGAAAGTATTACCCCATACCTATAAAAGATAATTTTGATCTAAGTAAGGTTCAGGAACATATCTATTCTCAAATAATAACATCTGGGCCAGATAGTGACTGGGCAGGCATTATGCACTGCTACTTTATGGCAATGACCTCGGCAAAAAAAGAGATCTTTATTGTAACTCCCTATTTTACGCCAAACGAATCTATTCTTACCGCAATTAAAACAGCCTCTTTGAGTGGCGTAGAGGTCTCTCTTATGCTTTCAGAGAAATCTGATACTAGTATTGCGCATTGGTGCACAATGTCATATGCAACAGAGCTACTAGAAGCAGGAGTAAAAGTATATTTGTTGCAAAAAGGATTCAATCACTCTAAAGTTATTTCAATAGATGGCGAGTTTTGTATTATAGGATCGGCCAATATGGATAATCGCTCTTTAGAACACAACTTTGAAATTACCGGAATCATCTACGACAGTAAATTAGCTAAAGAGGTAGAACAACAGTTCAAAAAAGATATCCCAGAATGCCGCAGTCTTGTGAGCTCTAAGTGGGCTAAAAGGAGCGTAAAAAACAAACTAAAAGAATCTTTTGCCCGGCTTCTTAGCCCACTTATATAAGGGTACTAATCTAATTATAACTCGTAAAAGTGGCAGTATACCTAAAGAGGCATCGTTTCTAAAATATTATTTTTGTATTTTTCGTATGCCTCTTTCAGAGTAAAATTATGGGCATTAACAAACATTTTCAAATTTAACTTCTTAAGAATAATAGCTGCGTTTTCGCCTGGGCCATTACCTGTGATTAGAACATCTGGCTTTAATTCAAATACTTTTTGAGCAGTTGAAGTGCCAGCTCCGTGAGCCTTATTAGTTACCTCTGTATTGTCCATCACAAATAGATTGTCTGGTTCCTCATCATAAATTACTATATATTCTGCTCTTCCAAACCTTGGGTCAATTTTAGACTCCCATGTTTTTCCTTCTGATGTAAATGCTATTTTCATTTATATTTATTATTAATTATTATGTTGTTTAATTATTATGTTGTAACCTAGTGTTAGTTGCAAATTTGTATTTGCTATTTACTTTTGTTCGTAATCTTTTATTCTGGCTTATCGGTTATAATCTATGCAACTGCTTCTGTAATTTTTGTCCAAATTTTTTCCATTAGCGATTTTATTTTGGGATCTACCTCAATAATGGACTTTGCCTGGCCCATGGCCTTCACAAAAGAGATATTAAAAGGGAGATCGGCCAAATGCAAAACTCCCTCTTTCTCTAGATAATCTTTAATAACTTCTGTTTGGTCAAGATTTATATCATATTTATTTATGATACATAAAGTCTTAACATTAAACCTCTTTGCAACAATAAGAACTCTTTTTAGATCGTGCAACGCAGATTTTGTTGGCTCGGTTACCATCACTGCCAAAGAGGCACCAGAGAGAGAAGATGCCACAGGGCAACCTATACCAGGAGCACCATCGGCAATTATATATTCACACCCTTGTTCACCGGCAATTCTACCTGCATTTCTCTTAACTTGTGCTACAAGCTTTCCTGAATTCTCGGCCCCCGCACTTAGTTTGGCGTGAACCATTTGGGAGCCATTTTTAATTGCCGAGATATATAAATCGCCACTTTTTCTCTCTACCATAGTAATAGCGTCAGATGGGCACACACGAGCACAGTAGCCACATCCTTCGCAATCTAAATCCTTAATGCTATAAATATCGTTAGCAAAATCTACAGCATCAAAACGACAAACCTCTTTACACTTACCGCACTTTATACATTTCAATTGGTCTAAGACAGCAAGTTCTCCCCCAAAATACTCTTCGCTATATGCAAAATCTGGTTTTAATAGTAGGTGCATATTTGCAGCATCTACATCGCAATCTGCTATTATTGCATCTCTCCCTGCTATTAATGCAAACGCAGCAGTTACCGACGTTTTACCAGTCCCACCTTTCCCCGAAAGCACCACTATCTCTTTTATTCTTTTCATAATAATCGTACTTTATAAATCGAGTTTTATAATTGCGTCAAAAATATTTGACATTATTTTTTTAAAAGGGCTGTTATTCATAAGCAACTCTCCTTTTGAATATGCCTGGGCAATTTTAATATCGAAAGGGATTCTTCCAAGTAGATCTATTTTCTCTTTTTGGCAAAACTCTTCAATTTTCTCATTACCTGCACCATCTCTATTTATTATTACTCCCATAGGTTTTTTAAATACCCTTAACATGTCTACCGCTAAGATAAGGTCATTTACACCAAACGGAGTAGGCTCTGTTACAAGAATTACATAGTCACATATCCCGGTTGCAGCTACCACAGAACATGAGGTTCCTGGGGGCGAGTCAAATATTTGATATTTTATATGAGAGTAATTTTTTTGCACCTCTTCGTGTACCTTGTTAATTAAAGGCACCGAGTGCTCTTCATTAGTATTTAGGCGTCCCTCCAAAAGATGCACAAGATCATTATCAAAGACATTTATATCGCCCATGTGTGACTCTTTCATTGGTAATGCAGCTACAGGGCACAGCTCAGAACAAGCATAGCAATTATGACACAATGTGCCAAAAATTGAGATTGAATCGCCCAAGTTAGCCACAGCACCAAAATTACAAACCTTAGCACATAGACCACACATGGTACACTTTTCACTATCCCACTCAGGAATCATTTTATATTGAGGCAAAACCTTCTTGAGCTCTCCACTAAAAAAGATAGCATCATTTGGTTCCTCTACATCAAGATCTGCCAATAATACATTTTGAGATTCACCTATAAAAGCAGCAAGATTGGTACTCAGCAATGTTTTACCTGTACCACCTTTCCCACTTGCAACGGCTATTTTAATAGTTTTCTTATTCGCTATCATTGGCCACGGCTCCAAATCTGTTTTGTCTATTGCCCTGTTGGCTTTTGCCCATACCTGGCCCTAAACCTTGAGCTTGTACGCCTTGGTCTCTGCCTTGGCCTTGGCTTTGGCCTCTGCCTTGGCCTCTGCCTTGCCCTCTCCCTTGACCTTGACCTCGGCCTAACCCTTGGCCGCCTTGGCCTTGGCCTGCTCCAGTTGCTGGAGTATTATTATCTATTGTGGTATCTTCTACTGGGGTACCTTTACATTTACCCATTCCTCTTCCAGTTCTAGGGCCTTGCCCCATTGGACCGGTTTGATTAAATCCTGGCATAATTAATTAATTATTTATTTAAAATTATAGCACAAATATAATGAACATATGTTCATTATCAAAATAATTAATATGGTTGAATGATATGTGCAAAGTATAATTCAAATATTTTAATAAAATATATTTATTAAAAAGCAGTTCAATTCGTGGTCTTGGTCATTATTATATTTGTTGGAGTAAATAATCTAATTGCGGGAGCCATTTCGCTTTCTTTTTATGGGGAGTTTCTTTTGGTCTATTGGTGACTTTGTTGCAGGCAGCTGTAAGCAGACAGGTAGAAACGGCCAAAGACGTTGCCAGATCAGTTCAGTCATCGGTCTTTAGCTGGTCCATAATGATTGCTTCTGCTGCAGGACTCTTACTCGGAATTTACTCTCCAATGAGCTTGGTTTATCTTGCAATTATATTGTCTATTCCCAGAATTATCATTTCCTTTGTCTCTAAAAGGCTTTAAGTTGATTTTGAAGGCAAAGCAAAATATAGATGTCAATAATTATGTATATAAATAAAATCAAACACTCTGTAGGGCTTATGATAGCAATAGCAACTGTTATTTTATCCTGTGCTACAATAAAAGAGAGTAACGATTCTTCACTTCGCTTAGGTTTAGACAATTATACAATACCACTTTATACAAAAGGAGCTGTAATTGGGCAAATCTACTGCGACTCTCTTCTGCAAGAAAATAGTTACCAAATAGTAAAAGACACCTCGGCACTCTTTACTATAGACCAAGAAGG
>CAZHHY010000062.1:0-10213 GCA_964532375.1 uncultured Muribaculaceae bacterium | reverse complement strand
ATAATTAAGAATATAGATAATGTTGCAAAAGAAGAATTGACTATAGATACTCTTTGGTGGAAAAAGGTTTTATTGGGTTGTTTATTAGAAGTTCAAGAAAAGAGTTTTGCATATTTACGCGCTTTAGATGGCGAGATAAATGAATCTTTACTTGTAGAGATAAAAGATTTTATTAAAACTACTCTGTGCATAGAGCTTCCCAAGGTTCCGAAGCAAATAGAGAAAGAGTTTTTAAAATCTCGTTTAAATAGGCCTTTAAGAGTTTGTGGTATGGTAAAAAATCTAGGAGAACCTGGCGGGGGGCCATTCTTAGTAAAAGACGCCGATGGGGCAGTTACTTTACAAATTCTTGAAAATGCTCAGCTCGATTTAAATAATAGTGTTGTAAAAGAGATTGTTAAGCAATCTACTCATTTTAATCCTGTAGATTTAGTTTGCTCTCTGAAAGATTATAGAGGGCATAAATTTGACTTAACTAGATATATAGACCCGGAAACAGGCTTTATTTCTATTAAAAGCATAGAGGGAAAGTGGGTGAAAGCTTTGGAATTACCTGGCTTGTGGAATGGTGCAATGAGCCGTTGGAACACTGTTTTTGTAGAGGTCCCAATTACAACATTTACTCCTGTTAAAACTGTATTCGACCTTCTAAGACCAGAACATGTTGGTTAACAAATAGTTTATATAGTTTAACTTTAAAAAAACAGCTTTTCAAACTTGCCGTTATACGGATTTTGAAAAGCTGTTTGCTTATTGGTTTTATTCTAATTGAATCTATCTAAAAAGTTAAACCTAACTTTAAATAGGCGCTAAGAATAATTTAAGTTTATTCACCCATTAAAAGACCTGCCCCGCGAGTACCGTTTTTAAACAGTAGTGAATGATTTTTCTTCTCTCGCTTTTTCCAATCTCCTTTGTTATAAACATAGCTTAAGATAATTGGAACAACGGTAGTTGCCTCGGCATATACCATTTGCTCATGGGCGGTATCTACCTTACCCCATGAGTTAGCCTCTTTAAGGGTAGAAGATGAGCATGCTCCGTCTCTAACATCGGCAACAGTAATTTGGACAGCATATTTATGCATTGGCACGTCAAAACCAAGGCACTCTGCACATACAACAGTATCTTGTGCGAAGTTCTTAGGAACACCACCGCCAATCATGAATAGACCGCTACTTTTTGCCGCCATCTTTACCTCGGTTAATTCGCGAAAATCTGCTATAGAGTCAATTGTTAAATATGGTTTGTTCTCTTTCATTCTCTCAATTTGATGCATTACTAAGCCAAAAGCTGCGCTGCAATCGTTAAAAGCAGGAACAAATATTGGAACGTTATTCTCGTATGCAGTTTGAATGAGTGAGTTTTTCTTAACAGAATTTTTAGTAAGCCATTTTCCAATTTCGTGAATAAATTCTCTAGAAGAGTAGGCACGAGGCTCTAAAAAATCTGCAATTGTTTTAATTGTTGCATCACATGCTTGAAGCTCTTCTTCATCTATAAATGTGTCGTATATGCGATCTATGTAATTTTCTCTTAGTAGAGAATCATCGATAAATTGTGAGCCTTTGTAATGCTTATAACCAAGAGCTTCAAAGAAGTCCATGTCAATGATAGATGCACCAGTGGCAACCACTGCATCGGTCATATTAAAGCGTATCATATCTACATAGGCTTGCATACACCCACCGGCCGAAGTGCTTCCTGCTAGGATGAGCCAGTTGGTAGATTCTTTGTCATTAACCATCATTTGAAGAGTATCTGCTGCATTTGCAGTGTCTCTAGATGCAAATGACATATCTCTCATTGAATCAATTAAATAAGTTGAGTCAAATGCTGTAATGTCTATGTGCTTAATAGTATCTTTAAGCAGCTTTTTTTTGTTTGGTTTCATACTAATATAGTTTTCTTTTCATTTACATTATTATATTTGCAAAGATAGATATTTTAAATTAAGAACAAGATTTTTACTATTTTTGCACCTTTATTATACTAAATATAATTACACTTTAAGCTTTTTTGTATGTTCGATCTAAAAACTGTGGAGTGGTTTGGCACTCTTGAAACTCCTTTTTATTATTACGATATGCAACTTTTGAAAAAAACGTTAGATATCTATACATCACAACTTAAGAAATATAATTTTCATGCTCATTATGCTTTTAAAGCAAATGCAAATGATAAGATTATATCTTTAATTAAGAGCTATGGGCTTGGTGCAGATTGTGTTAGTGGAAATGAAGTGTCGCTTGCTCTTAAGTCGGGTTTTGATTCAAGCAAAGTTGTATATGCAGGAGTTGGTAAATCAGACAAAGAGATAATTACAGCATTAGAGGGAGAGATATTTTCATTTAATTGTGAATCTATTCCAGAGATTGAGGTTATTAACGAGATTGCTGGAAGAATGGGTAAAACAGCATCGGTTTCGTTGAGAATTAATCCCGATGTAGATGCTCATACACATAAGTACATTACAACTGGCAAGTCCCAAAATAAATTTGGTATAAGTTACTGGATGTTCGATGAAGTGATAGAAACGCTTAGAAATTGTAAAAACATCTACTTTGCAGGGCTTCACTTTCATGTGGGTTCTCAAATAACAGATTACAATGTCTTTGATATGCTCACAGTTAAGGTTAACGAAATTGTTGCTATCTTCAAAGATAAAGGCATGTATGTTCATAACATTAACCTAGGAGGTGGCCTTGGTATAGACTATTCAGACCCAGATGCTAATCCTATTTCAGACTTTGTTTCATACTTTTCTATTATAGATAAAAAATTACATAGAGAGCCGGGTCAAAAAATTCACTTTGAGCCAGGTAGGGCAATTGTTGGCCAGTGTGGCTCTTTAATATCTAGGGTGCTCTATGTGAAAATTGGGAAAGGGCGTAAATTCGCTATTCTAGACGCTGGGATGAATGACCTTATTCGCCCTGCTCTTTACCAAGCCTCTCACAAAGTGCAAAATTTAACTTCAAATGGGAGGTTAATGAGATATGATGTGGTTGGTCCAATATGTGAATCTAGCGATAGCTTTGGCAAGCACCTTCTTTTACCAAATACTAATAGAGGTGATATTATAGCAATAAGATCGGCTGGAGCATATGGGCAGGTAATGTCTATGAGGTATAACCAGAAAGATCTAGCGCCTGCATACTATTCAGAATAAATATTAATTTCTAAACAATGGCAAGAATCTCTTCAAAAGATCGCTATGTAGCTAAGGTTTATGAACTTTTTCGTAAAAAGGGGCTAAAGCTTACAATGGATGATATTGCATCTGATTTGAAGCTTACTAAAAAAACGCTGTATAATAACTTCAATAGCAAAGAAGAGCTTATGAGAACAGTTATGCAGTATGTAATAGAAGATGTTGAGTTTAAAATAAATATCTCGTTAAATCAAGGGAAAAATGCAATAGAAGCGCTCTATCACTCTAGTGGAATGATGAATAAAACGCTTGAAGAGATAGGCCCGTTATTACTAAGTGACTCTTCAAAACTTCTTCCAGATTTAAAGGTTCTTGACCATACTAATAGAATGAGTTTTTACTCTAGAATTATTAAAGAGAATCTAGAAAGAGGAATTGCAGAAGATCTTTATAGATCAGATTTGAACAAAGAGCTTACCACTCTGTTTTTTACATCGGCAATGGCTAAGATCTATTCGTGGAATGGTTCCTATGTGTTTTTAAGAGATCCTTTTTTGTTTCATTCAGAGTTAGTGAGATACCACTTAGAAGCAATTGTTAATGACCGAGGTAGGGAAAAACTAAGATTTTTTATTCAAAAATAACTAAATTTGCAGCTTAATTTTTTTTAAAATGTTTGAAAACTTAATTGATAGACTGGAGAGCTCTTTTAAGCTACTTAAAGGAGAGGGAAGAATTACAGAGATAAATGTTGCTGAAACATTAAAAGAGATAAGGAAGGCACTTTTGGATGCCGACGTTAGTTATAAAATTGCAAAGAATTTTTGCGACGATGTAAAAGAGATAGCGTTAGGGCAAGATGTACTAAAAGCGGTACGTCCTGGTCAAATGATGACAAAAATAGTACACGACCAACTTGCTAAACTAATGGGTAGCGAGGCTTCCGATATAAATACAAAGGGTAACCCCGGCATTGTTCTGGTTGCTGGCCTTCAAGGTTCTGGTAAAACTACTTTCAGTGGAAAGTTAGCTTTGAATAGTAGAACCAAAAGAGGGTTAAAGCCAATGCTAGTAGCATGTGACGTATATCGCCCTGCTGCTATAGAGCAGTTGAAGATTTTGGGAGAGCAAACAGAGGTGTTTGTTTACCACGAAGAGGGTGTGAAAGACCCAGTGAAAATCGCTAAAAATGCAATTGCAAAAGCAAAACAAGAGGGATACTCCCTTGTTATAATTGATACTGCAGGGCGTTTGGCTGTAGATGAGCAGATGATGGAAGAGATCTCGGCAATTAAAAAAGCCGTAAACCCGTCTGAGATTCTTTTTGTGGTAGACTCAATGACTGGCCAAGATGCTGTAGAGACTGCAAGGGCCTTTAACGAGAAATTAGACTTCGATGGGGTAGTGCTTACAAAACTCGATGGAGATACTCGTGGTGGAGCTGCTCTTTCTATACGAGCAGTTGTAAATAAACCTATTAAATTTGTCTCGGCTGGTGAAAAAATGGATGCCTTAGATGTGTTCCACCCAAAGAGAATAGCAGATAGAATCCTTGGTATGGGAGACGTGGTCTCTCTGGTAGAGAAGGCACAGGAGCAGTATAACGAAGAAGAAGCTCGTAAGCTTCAAAGGAAATTAGCAAAAGACCAATTTACTCTTACAGACTTCTATAGCCAAATTCAGCAAATTAAGAAGATGGGTAACATTAAAGATTTGGCATCTATGATACCTGGTATGGGCAAAGCTCTTAAAGATGTAGAGATGGACAACTCTGCCTTTAAAAGTATAGAGGCAATTATACAATCTATGACCCTAGAAGAGAGAGAGATGCCTTCGGTGCTTAATGGCAGCAGAAGGAAAAGAATTGCGGAAGGGAGTGGTACTTCAATTGCCGAAATAAATAGGCTCATTAAACAGTTCGAAGATACTAGGAAAATGATGAAAAACATGGCTGGCGGAGGTGCTGGAAAGGCTATGAGAGCAATGGGATCACTTAAAAGAAGATAGTGTTAAAAAATATTTTATGAAGATACTAGACGGAAAGTCTACTGCAGATGCTATCAAAGAAGAGATAGCCTCTAAAGTGAAGACTATAGTTGATAATGGTGGAAAAAGGCCCCATCTAGCTGCAATTTTAGTTGGCGAAGATGGTGCATCTGAAACCTATATTGGACATAAAGAGAAAGCTTGTAAGCAGGTTGGCTTTGAATCTACATTAGAGAAATTTCCTGATAGCATATCTCAGGAAGAGCTATTGATTCGCATTGAAGAGATAAATAATAATTCTGCTATAGATGGCTTGATTATTCAATTGCCTCTTCCAAAACATATAGACGAACAAAAAGTAATAGAAGCGATAAACCCAGCGAAAGATGTAGATGGTTTTCATCCTGTTAACGTTGGCAAGATGTTACTTGGATTACCCTCTTTTATTT
Source organism: uncultured Muribaculaceae bacterium (assembly GCA_964532375.1). GTDB lineage: Bacteria > Bacteroidota > Bacteroidia > Bacteroidales > UBA932 > Bact-08. The sequence goes on along the minus strand of CAZHHY010000062.1, from coordinate 4,624 downwards.
CGGCAACACCTGCGGGTATTCTTGAGTTGATAGAGAGATACAACATTGAAACTAGGGGGAAACACTGTGTTATTATAGGCAGAAGCAATATAGTAGGTAGGCCAATGGCAAACCTTATTTCGCAAAAAACAAATCCTGGAGACTGCACTGTAACGCTATGTCATAGTAGAACCAAAAACTTAAAAGAAATTACTCTTATGGCCGACATTATAATTGCAGCAATAGGAGTTCCCGAATTTGTAACAGGAGAAATGGTAAAGGAAGGAGCTGTGGTAATAGATGTAGGAATAACTAGAGTTAAATCTACCGATACAAAATCTGGCTTTAAACTTCTTGGAGATGTTATGTTTGACCAAGTAGCACCTAAATGCTCTTATATTACTCCTGTTCCTGGTGGAGTTGGTCCTATGACAATAACTTCGGTATTAAAAAACACATTAAAGGCAGCTCAATAAATGTCTAAAATTAAATTGCGAAATATTCTCTTTTTTGTATTCGTGCTTTTTTTGATTAATGTACGAGTTGGTGCACAAAATAGTAGATCTAATGTTTTTACTATAAAAGAGAATCTTAAATTTTTATCATCAGATTCATTGAAAGGAAGAGAACCTGGTACTGCAGAGGATTCAATTGCTGCTTATTATATAGCAGATAAAATGAAACAAATGGGGCTTGTACCTTTAATTGGAGATTCATTTGTAGTCCCTTTTTACCTTACTCTTAACCGGAAGGTAGAAAGTAATTCTTATGTTAAAATTGCCGATAAAGAGTTGATTAGAGATAAAGATTACTCTATTTCTCCGCTTTCTCCAAAGATTTTATTGACAGGGTTAATCTCTTCTGACACTTCTAAAGTTGTAAATAGAGAGAAAAACGTAATAGCACTTATCTATTCGCCTAAAGATTCTATTAACTTTAAGATAACTCCCTTAATTGAAAAGGGCTTTAGTGCTGTATTGTTTTATAGCAAGGGGCCTTTCGATTCCTACACCAACTTAAAGGGCTCACAAAGCACCGTTCCTGTCATTATGATCTCGGAACATTATGCTGAATATCTAAAAAATAGCTCTTACATAGATTGTGAGATTAATAGTAATACACAAAATGTAGTAGCTAAGACATATAATGTTGCAGGTATTACTCCTGGCAATAAGGGTAAGTATATAATGGCCGGAGCCCATTACGATCATTTGGGAATGGGAGGGAAAAACAGTGGCAGTATGGACCCCAATCTCTATAAGGTTCACCCCGGAGCAGACGACAACGCAAGCGGAGTCTCTGCTATTCTTGAAATTGGTAGATTGGCAAATATAGAGAGTGTAGAGGTCTCTTATCAAGATAGAGATTCTATTGGTAAACATGCTAGTTATCAATACGATATAGCAATATGTGCCTTTGGTGCCGAAGAAAAAGGGCTTGTGGGCTCTGCTATAGTTGTAGATACGCTACTAAAGCTTAACAAATTACCTGCTCTAATGATTAATTTAGATATGGTAGGGCGCCTTAAAGATAACAAACTGCAAGCAGGTGGTGTGGGCACTTTTTTTGGTGCAGATAGCTTACTAGTTGAATCTAATTCAGCAGCTGGTTTTGAACTAATTGTAACCAAAGAGGGAATGGGGCCGTCAGATCACTCTTCTTTCTATTCAAAAAAAATACCTGTACTCTATTTTACTACAGGAGTTCATAGACAGTATCATACCCCCGCCGATAGCGCTTCGCTAATTAACTTTGAAGGATTAAAATCTATAACAGATTACGTCGCCAATATTATACATTCAATAAATAAATCTTCTTTCACACCAGTCTATAGCTATGTTGCACAACAAGCCAATACAAATGAGAGGACTAATTTAAAAGTCACTCTTGGTATTATACCAGACTTTACCTACGAAAAAGGAGATGGATTTAGAATTGGCCCTGTATCTTCTGGAAGACCTGCATACGACGCTGGCCTAAAAGAAGGAGATTTAATAGTGAGAATGGGAGAAAAGAAAATTAATAATATTTATGATTATATGTCTTCTTTAGGCGACCTTGTAAAGGGCCAAAATATCAAAATTACTATTATTAGAGAGGGTGTGGAATTAATCAAAGTGGTTAATCTGTAATTCTATTAACTACTGTTTTTTAGCTTTATAAGAGTTCCTTTTATATTATTTAAACATGAAAAATTTTCTAATTTGGCTTACAGCTATTTTAATAACACTAATGGCGGTAATTTACCAAAGGGTTACAGGGCCAACTAACCCACTTAAAATATCTTTTGTTCTAGATGGGAAAGATTATAAAACTAAATTTTCAAGAAGTTTAGAGACTTTAGTTAGCTTAGATAATTTAAATACAGAAGGTAAGGTTTCAGATTTTAAAGTTAAGTTAGAGCCTGTTCAGAGCGATGTTTCTCTTTCTATTTTATATAGAAGATATCCTGGGAACGACTCTTTAGAGACTATAAACGCTATTTATAAAGATGGCGTTTATCATATAGAGATGCCATCTCAGCCACCTGCAGGCAAAATTATCTATTATCCCTTGTTTAGCAAATCAAACAAAAACGTAATGCCAGAAAGCGAACATGGAATAATTTTGAGATTTAAAGCACCAGTTTCTGCCAAAATTCTTATCCCTCATATCTTCTTGATGTTTGCTGCAATGTTGTTTTCTAATTTTGCAGGGATAATGGCATTCTTTAATGTTTCAAAAGCCGGTAAATATGCAATTCTAACTCTTATAGCTTTAGGTGCTGGTGGGTTAATATTTGGTCCATTTGTGCAGAAAGCTGCTTTTGGAGCTTATTGGACTGGCTGGCCTTTTGGTCAAGACCTCACCGATACAAAAACGCTATTTGCATTTTTAGTGTGGTTTGCAGCTTGGTATTTTAACAGAAAGAAAGATAGGAAACTACTATTTGTGATAGCTGCTGCTGTAACTCTACTTGTCTACACAATTCCCCATAGCACTGCTGGGAGCGAGTTCGATTACAATGAAGGCGTTGTGATAACAGGCTAGAAATGCTGGAAATTAATAAAAAAGGCTATGAAAACTCATAGCCTTTTTTGTTTAGTATTTGTGACTATCGGCACTATTTAGATCTTGTTCACTTGTTTTGGTTCTTGTGAGCGCTTTCCACACATAGGCTATATACGCTATTACAACTGGTATGAAAAGAGATACATAAGCCATCACCTTTAATGTGAAAAAACTAGAAGAGCTATTGTATAGCGTTAAAGATTGTTGAATATTTACATTTGAAACAAAAAAGGCAGTATCGTTAAAAGCAGCACAAATTAAAATACTCCAAACAGCAAGGACTACTCCTCCACCGGTTATATAGAAGCTGTACTTTCCTTTAGAGAAAAGAGCACTGCCTAGACCGGCAAGAACAAGAGTAACTCCTACAAGCAGCATAATGGAAGGCCAAATGAGCTGTACCATATTAAAGAAGTACTTATATTTAACTGGAGAGATAAGTCCGTTTTCTATATTAACAGAGTGACCGGTCATTGTGAAGAGTGCTACAAGCAGCCCTACAAATGCAAGAACAAATGCAATGCCCGAAATTTTAAGCTGAGTTTTTGCTTTTGGAACCAATGTCTCTGATTCAATCTGTTTTATTACGTATAATAGGCCTAGAGTTCTAGCTGCTAAATAGACAACAATTCCCATAAGTAAATTGAATGGGACAATGATAGCATCAAGCCCATGCCAAGCGTTTGTCCAATAGGAAATTGTAGTGGTCTCTATATTTGTGATACTCATTTTATCCATCACAAAAGAGCCTCCAGTAAAGAAGGTTCCAACAGCAACACCAAGAAGTAAAGTTCCGAATGAACCATTCAAAAACAGAAATACTTCGTATGTACGTTTCCCTAATAAGTTTCCTGCTTTGCCTCTAAATTCAAATGAGACTGCTTGTACTATGAATAAGAAGAGAATTGCCATCCATAGCCAATATGCACCACCAAAGCTTGTAGCATAATATAATGGGAAAGAGGCAAAAATTGCTCCTCCAAAAGTAACTAAGGTAGTAAAAGTGAGCTCCCACTTATGACCTAGTGCATTAATTAATAGTGTTTTTTCTTTATCGCTCTTTGCAATACCGAATAGTAAAGACTGGCCTCCTTGAACAAACATTAGAAAAACAAGCAAAGAGCCAAGTAGAGATACCAGTAACCACCAGTAATGTTGTAGTATATATAGCATAATAATAATCTTTAAATTAGTAAATTAGGCAGCAGGCCCTTTCTTAATGACTTTGAATAGTATTGTAAGTTCTGCTGCAAGCAAAACTGTGAAAAGAACAGCAAACATTATAATTGTTGTTAATACTGCTCCAGAACTAACGCCAGACAAAGATGCATTACTTGTTAATATATCTTGTATTGTCCAAGGTTGTCTTCCCACTTCAGAGACAATCCACCCTGCTTGAGTACATATATAAACTAATGGTATGCTTGCAATTGCAAGATAATGAAACCATTTATACTTTGTAAGTAAATCTTTTCTATCTAAAAAGATGGCTAAACCAAATAGTAATATAAAAAAACCACCTAGGGTAACCATAATATGGAATGCATAAAAGGTTAATGGTACATTTGGAACAACATCGGTTGGTTTATCGAGG
>CAZHHY010000061.1:0-10213 GCA_964532375.1 uncultured Muribaculaceae bacterium | reverse complement strand
ATATTACTTTCCGTGCATTCTCGGCTGTTCTTCTCTCATTAACGATAGCGCTATTTGCAGGTAAAGCAATAATAAAGAGGCTTGCAAATAAGCAAATAGGCGAAGAAATTAGAGACTTGGGGCTAGAAGGGCAAATGCAAAAAAAAGGCACTCCAACAATGGGCGGCATAATAATTTTAATTGCAACTCTAATTCCTGCTCTTTTGTTAAGCGACCTCACAAATGTATATGTACAGCTGCTCATTATAACAACTATATGGCTCGGTATTATTGGATTTATAGACGATTACATAAAGGTTTTTAAGAAAAACAAAGAGGGTTTACATGGCCGTTTTAAAATTTTCGGTCAAATAGTATTAGGATTAATAGTAGGATTAACACTATACGCTAGTGAACAAGCGGTTATAAGAGTACCTGTGAAAGCGACTGAAGCAGAAGTCTATTCAGAAGTGATGACTCCTCAAGAAGAGAGCTCTAAAACAAGGTATTTTAAAGATGAAAAGAGCACTCGCACAACAATTCCTTTTGTAAAAAACAATGAATTCGATTATGCATGGCTCTCTCCAATAAGCGGGAAATACAGAGAAAAAATAAGCTGGGTAATCTATATAATTGTAATAATCTTTATAGTAACCGCTGTCTCTAATGGTACCAATTTAACAGATGGTATGGATGGTTTAGCAACTGGGGTTTCTGTTATCACTGGAACTACCTTGGCCATATTGGCATATCTATCGGGCAACGTAATATATGCCAATTATTTACATATAATGTATCTGCCAAATACAGGAGAAATAGTAATAGTTTTAGCTGCGTTTATTGGTGCACTAATTGGTTTTTTATGGTACAACTCCTACCCTGCCCAAGTCTTTATGGGCGATACAGGTAGCCTTGCAATTGGAGGTATAATAGCAGTTGCTGCTATTATGATTAAAAAAGAGTTGCTCATCCCAATACTTTGCGGGATATTCTTCGTAGAGAGCCTTTCAGTAATAATTCAAAGAGTATACTTTAAATATACTCGCAAGAAATATGGAACAGGAGTAAGAGTTTTCAAAATGACTCCATTGCACCATCATTTCCAGAAAGAGGGAATAGATTCAATTATACAGTCGCCAAAAAGAGCTCTGCCCGAAGCAAAAATTGTTACCCGATTTTGGATTATAGCAATATTTCTCGCAGTTATATCAATAATAACATTAAAAATCAGATAATTATGTCAACGGTAGTAGTTTTAGGTGGAGGAGAAAGTGGTACTGGAGCTGCGATTCTAGCCAAAGTGAAAGGACATGAGGTTTTTTTGTCGGATTGCAATATGATTAATAATCAAGCAAAAGAGCTCCTTTCTAAATACGACATTCTGTATGAAGAGGGTGGCCATACAAGAGCAAAAATAATGGATGCCAATGTTGTAGTTAAAAGCCCAGGTATTCCAGATAGTGCTCCAGTAGTAGAAGAGGCTATAGAAAAAGGTATTCCCGTAATTTCTGAAATTGAATTTGCTGGGCGCTACGATAATTCAAAAAAAATATGCGTTACCGGTAGTAATGGCAAAACCACTACAGCATCTATCATCTATTTTCTACTAAAAAATGCAGGAATGAATGTTGGCTTGGCTGGAAACATTGGGCAAAGCTATGCATACCAAGTTGCAACCTGTAATTATGACTACTATGTTCTTGAAATTAGCAGCTTTCAATTAGATGGTATGTACGACTTTAAAGCCGACATAGCAGTTCTTCTGAATATCACTCCAGATCATTTAGATAGGTATGGGAATGATATGGAAAACTACATAAAAGCTAAATTTCGTATAACTCAAAATATGTCTGGAGAAGATTGCTTTATTTTCTGTGCAGACGACGAGATAAGCATATCTCATCTAAATAAGATAGTGCTACATGCAAAGCAGCTCCCTTTTAGCCAAGAGACAGAAGTTGAAGAGGGTGCATTCATTAGAGAAGATAAAATGCATGTTCACTATACAGATCGCGACTATCAAATGTTTCTAAACGAACTCTCTTTACAAGGGAAACATAATATCTATAACTCTATGGCTGCTGCCATAACTGGCAAAGTTTTAAATATTGACAATGAGGTAGTAAGAGATAGTCTTACTACGTTTAAAGGGGTAGAGCACCGGCTAGAAAAAGTTATTAAAGTGAGAAATGTGCTCTATATTAATGACTCTAAAGCAACCAATGTAAACTCTACATGGTATGCGCTAGAGAGCATGTCCACACCAGTTATTTGGATAGCTGGAGGCAAAGACAAGGGGAACGACTACACGCCACTTTTTGAAATGGTAAAAGAAAAAGTTAAAGCAATAATTTGTCTAGGTAAAGATAACTCAACGCTTCACAGCACTTTTGGCAATATGGTAAATCATATTTACGATGCCAACTCGGCTGCCCAAGCAGTAGAGATTGCATATGAAATTTCACAACCTGGAGATACCGTCCTTTTATCGCCTGCATGTGCTAGTTTCGATCTTTTTATAAATTATGAAGACCGTGGAGATCAATTTAAAGAGGCAGTTAAAAATTTATAATTAATAATTATTGCAACAGGTACAATGGAAAATAAAAAAATATTTTTCTCAAATGTTAGAGGAGACAAAGTAATATGGGTCATAGTTCTTTTACTATGCCTTATCTCTATTGTTGCAGTATACTCTTCTAGCAGTGCCCTTGCATACAGAGAGCAAAGAAGCACCATGTATTTCTTACTGCGTCAAATGAGGTTTGTAGTATTTGGAATTACAGCACTATATATATGTTATAAAATACCACTTGGTTGGTACAGGATGCTCTCTTATATTGGCATATTTGCAAGCATTGCTCTACTTATTGCCACCCTTTTAGTTGGAAGCAGTTATAACGAAGCAGAACGTTGGATAAGAATCTTTGGCATCTCTTTCCAACCTGCCGAAATTACTAAAATTGCAGTCATATTATATTTGGCTAAAGTAATGGAAACCCGCACACTAGAAACATTTAAAGAATTTTTCATTTGGGTAGTCTCGCCATTGGCAGTAATATTAGTTCTAATTCTTTATGGCAGCATATCTACCGGCCTTCTACTGGGGGGAGTGAGTGGTCTCATGTTTATTATAGCTGGTATTAAATGGAAACATCTATTTAAAACATCTTTAATAGGAGTTGTAGCCATAGCTCTTATTGTAATATTAAACTTTACTTTTGGGTGGTTTCCAAGAGTTGAAACAGCTATTAATCGAGTAAAAAACTTTAGCACAGAACAAACATTAGACAATACCTTGACTCCAATAGAGAGACAAAAAATATTAGATAAAACACACCAAGCCAATATGGCTAAAGTAGCAGTTGCCTCGGTAGGAGTAATGGGTAAAGGGCCAGGCAACAGCACTCAAAGAAATGTGCTTCCACACCCCTACTCAGATTTTATTTATGCAATAATAATAGAGGAGTGGGGCCTTTTGGGGGGTATTATTATTCTAATGCTATATGTCTTCTTCTTTACCCGCTGTATAATGCTTGCCAAAGCCTGTACTACAACCTTCACAGCTATGATGGTAATGGGATTGGCCGTATTAATAACCTCTCAAGCTATGTTACACATTTGCGTAAATGTAGGGCTGCTACCTGTAACAGGACACACATTGCCACTTGTAAGTTTAGGTGGCACTTCGCTAGTAATAATGAGTGGGGCGTTCGGTATGATACTCTCTGTTAGTCGAACCATAGAGGTTGTGAAAGTAGTACCTATAGAAGAAAAGGAGGAGCAGGAATGAAAGGAGAACTGAAAAATCAAGAGTTAAGAGTTATAATTAGTGGAGGAGGCACTGGTGGTCATATTTTTCCTGCTATCTCTATTGCAAACGCTCTAAAAAGATTGAACCCTACATGTAAAATCCTATTTGTGGGTGCACTCAATAAAATGGAGATGGAGAGAGTCCCTTCTGCAGGATATGAAATTATAGGACTTCCAGTTGCAGGATTGAAAAGAAAGCTCTCTTTATCTAACTTAAAGCTACCGTTTATGCTTTATAAAAGCATTCGAATGGCATCTAAGATAATTGCAAACTTTAAACCACATGCAGTAGTTGGTGTTGGAGGCTATGCAAGCGCTCCACTATTAAGAGCAGCAGGTAATAAGAGAATTCCTTATCTAATTCAGGAGCAAAATTCATACGCTGGAGTAACAAATAAATTACTCGCCAAAAAAGCAGTTAAAATATGTGTTGCATACCCTAATATGGAAAAATTCTTCCCTAGAGAGAAGATTTTACTCACAGGCAATCCTGTTAGAAAAGGGATAGAACCAGCAACAGCTTTACAAAAGGGCCAGGCTAAAAAATATTTTGGATTTAACGAAGAGGCTAAAGTAATATTAGTAGTAGGCGGTAGCCTTGGGGCAGGTACATTAAATGATAGCGTTAAAAACTGGGTTTTAAATAATTTAACTAGCAACGTATGCATTATTTGGCAGTGTGGCAAGTATTATTTCAATGAAATAGAAGAGTTTAACAAAAACAACCCAAGGCCTTTTATAAAATATTTTGAGTTTATAAAAGAGATGGACAAGGCATTTGCAGCTGCAAATATAGTAATATCTAGAGCAGGCGCAGGAACAATATCGGAACTGTGTATTGCTAGAAAGGCTACCATTTTTGTACCCTCCCCTAATGTTGCCGAAAACCATCAAATGCACAATGCATTAGCTCTTTCAACTATAGGCGCTGCCCTAATGATTCCAGATAACCAAGCCAATGCAAAATTAATGGAAAGTGCAATTGAGCTTGTCAATGATAGTAAAAAAATAGAGCTCCTAGAACAAGCAATAGCGAAGATGGCACTACTCAATTCAGATGAAATAATTGCTAATGAAGTAATCAAATTGTGTAAGGGAAATAAAAAATAAGAGAATAATGAAAAATATATATTTCATAGGAATTGGAGGTATAGGAATGAGTGCACTGGCTCGTTACTATAAACATCAAGGTTATTTCACAGCCGGGTACGATAGAACCACGTCTACACTTACCCAACAGTTAGAAAACGAGGGTATTGAAATACATTACCAAGATTCAGTCTCGCTTATACCAACTCTCATCTCTAACGACCGCAAAAACACTCTTGTAATATATACTCCTGCCGTTCCATCAGACTCAAATGAGCTAACCTGGTTTAAAGAGAATAGTTTTGAGATGATTAAACGTTCTGCCGCACTAGGCCATATTGCATCTAAAAAGAAAACACTTGCAATTGCCGGTACACACGGAAAAACAACAACATCTACAATGCTTGCTCATATTTTAGAACATTCAGGCATGGGATGTACTGCATTTTTAGGTGGAATCTCGGTAAATTACAATAGCAACTTACTCCTCTCTAAAAACAATGTATTGGTTGCCGAGGCAGATGAGTTCGATCGTTCCTTTTTACAACTTTGGCCAGATATTGCAGTTATCACATCTACCGATGCAGATCATTTAGATATATATAATAACGAAGAGAGCATCAAAAGCGCCTTTGCCCTATTTGCTTCTCAAGTTAAAGAGAGTGGCACTCTAATTTTAAAGAAAGGGATTGGACAAGAGATAGGGGAAAAAACGAAAGCAAATATTTTATATTATTCGTTTGATTGTGAGTGTGACTTCTATGCAAGCAATATTAAGATTGTTTCTGGCGGGTTTTTCAAATTCACCTTTAATTATCCTACCGGGAAAATTGATGATTGTACTGTTGGAATACCAGGGTGGATTAATGTAGAGAATGCAATAGCCGCTGGAGCCGCAGCAATCATACACGGTTCTACGCCTAAAATGGTAAAAGAAGCACTAGCTTCATTCAAAGGAGTGCAAAGAAGGTTTGATATAAAAATTAATAGCCCCGAATGTGCCTACATAGATGATTATGCCCACCATCCAAAAGAAATAGCAGCTGCAATAAGCTCAATTAGAGATATTTTCTTGGGAAGGGAGCTAACAGCAATATTCCAACCACATTTATACACCAGAACAAGAGACTTTGCCAAAGAGTTCGCTCAAAGTTTAAACAAGCTAGACCAACTAATTTTATTAGATATCTACCCAGCTAGAGAACAACCTATAGAGGGAGTTACTTCAAAAATAATTTTTGATAATGTCTCAATTAAAAATAAAATAATGATTCAAAAAGAGAATTTATTAGAGGAGCTTGAAAAGAGAGATATAGACACACTAATAACCTTTGGAGCAGGCGATATAGATAGACTTGTAAACCCAATTAAAGAGCTACTTATAAAGAAATATAACCTTAAATAATTATAACTACCCTACACAATAAAAGAGTTAATGTTTAAAAAAATTCTCATATATACCGCATATTTCATACTCACAGCATCTTTGGGAGTATACTTTTATCTCTCTAGCTCTCTTACCATACAAGAAAGCCAAAATAGAGTGTGTGGTACAATCACTGTGAGAATATTAGATAGTGCAACAAATAGATTTGTTAGCAAAATCGAAATCAAAAACTTACTCACAGAAGAAGGTATTAATGTGGGCGAGAGCAAAATTAAACATATTAATCAATATCAACTAGAAGAGGTAATTAACAATAGAACAGCAGTAAAGAAATCTCAAGTGAGTGTGACAGGAAAAGGGGAGTTGGTAGTTGATATAATACAAAGAAGACCTATAATACGTATAGAAACAATGAACGGTGGTTTCTACATGGACGAAACCGCATACATATTCCCTTTGATGAAAAACTACACCTCATATGTACCTATCATTACTGGCGAAATCCCTCTCAGTCTCCCACCAGGTTATAGAGGTATAGCAGAATCTCATGATAAATGGACAGCGAAGATATATGAACTAGCTCTTTATATAGAGAAAAATAGATTTTGGAACTCAATGATAGAACAAATTTATGTAGATGAAAAAGGGGTTCTGTTTATGACTGCTAGAGTAGGTACTACCGAAATAATTTTTGGCACATCAGAAAACATAGATTATAAATTTCGAAAACTAAATACATTTTATGCTAAAGTTATTCCAGCAAAGGGGTGGGATGCCTATAAAAGTGTAGATGTTAGTTTTAGCTCTCAACTCGTTTGCAAAAAAAGAGCACCAGAACAGAAGAAAAACGATGCGAACAAAACAATAAAGCAAGATAATCTAGAAATTACAACAGGTGTTACCGGAGGTAATGGACAAATAGAAACATAGTCACATAGAGATCTCGACAAATAGATATATAAAAATATAAAACCATAAACCTATGAACAATTACGTTGCAGCTATAGACCTTGGGACCACAAAAGTTGTGACCCTGGTTGGAGAGAAAACCCAAAACGGGATTAAAATAATTGCCTATAGAGAAGCACCCGCCAAAGGAGTCACTAGAGGAGAAGTAGTAAATATCCAAAGCGTAATGGATTCTCTTTTACCTTTAATTAAAGATATTAATCAAGAGCAAGGTATAGATATCAAAGAGGTCTATGTAGGAATAGCCGGGCAAAACATTCAATGTACTTCACAACGGTTAAGCCGAAACAGAAGTAAGTCAGATGAGTTAATCTCTGATCAAGAGATAGAAAACATGATGAACGAAATGGCAAACTCAAGAGTTAATGTAGGAGAAAAAATACTTCATGTTATACCTCAATCATATAATGTAGACGATCATATAGGAGTAGAATCGGCAAGCGGTATGACAGGAACCAGAATAGAAGGAGATTACAAACTTTTTATTGGCAAGATGACCTCTGTTGACTCTAGTAAGCTAGTAATTGAAAGAGCAGGCCTAAAGCTAAAAAGTCTATTTCTTGAACCAGTAGCATCTGCTAAAGCGGTACTTACAGAAGATGAAATGGAAATGGGAGTTGCTATGATAGACATAGGCGGGGGAACTACAGATCTTCTAATCTATTATAACAATATCATAAGACACAGCGCTGTAATACCATTTGGGGGTAATTCAATAACCGAAGATTTACGCCAAGGATGCCGTGTCTCTTTAAGAAATGCCGAACAAATAAAGATTCAATATGGCTCATGCTATAGCCAGTATGTTATGGATAATCAAACAGTTGTTATCCCTGGCATTGGTAGTTACGAGAGCAGAGAGGTCTCTTTTACAGTAATTGCTGGTATTATTGAAGCAAGAGTAGAAGAGATTATTGAGGCTATCATGTATGAAATTGAAAATTCGGGTTATGCTGGTAATCTAGGAGCTGGAATAGTTATAACAGGAGGCGGGTCTCAACTCACTAACATTAAAGACCTCATTAAGTATAAAACTGGCTACATGGTAAGACAAGCATCGCCTATACACAATGTTATAAACGACACTAACCAAGAAGTATGTAAACCATCTTCATCTACTGCAATTGGGCTTCTCATGCTTGGTTTTGAAATGCCTTACGAGCCATTTGAAGAGCAAGCAACAAATGGTATCTTGTTCGAAGTAGCAGAGATAGAAAAGGTAGAGGCAGGCACAAATGGCACAAATAGACAGCCTCAAAAGGGAGCGAAAAAGAGAAATGCGCTAACAAAAATCACAGAGATAATGGGTACCATATTTGACAATACCAATAATGAAGCATAAATTTGCAATATGGAAGATTATTTACCAACAGATTGGGAAACTAGAAAATCTATTATAAAAGTAATAGGTGTGGGTGGTGGTGGTGGTAATGCCGTAAACCAAATGCACCGTCAAGGAATAAAAGATGTAGATTTTCTAGTATGCAACACAGATATACAATCACTTAAAGCAAGCCCCGTTGCAGAAAAAATTCAGCTTGGCAACGTTGTAACCAAAGGTCTTGGTGCTGGGTGCAACCCCGAGCAAGGCCGCAAAGCAGCCATGGAAACTATTGATACCATTAAGGCATCTCTATCTGGAGGAACCGAAATGGTTTTTATAACAGCAGGTATGGGTGGTGGAACCGGGACAGGAGCAGCACCAGTAATAGCTCAGGTTGCACGAGAGATGGGCTTACTTACGGTTGCCGTAGTAACCCTTCCCTTTAGAGACGAAGGCACCGAGTTTTTAAAAAGAGCTATCCTTGGAATTAAAGAGTTAGAGAAAAATGTAGACAGTCTACTAATAATTGATAATCAAAAGCTTTATAAAATTTTTGGAGAGCTCTCAATTTTTGAAGCCTTTCCAAAAGCCGACGCTGTTTTATCTACAGCAGTTAAAGGTATTGCAGAGATTATCACACGCCCCGGCTTTATTAACGTAGACTTTGCCGATGTGCGAATGGTTATGAACAATAGTGGAATGGCCCTAATGGGATCGGGAACAGGCCAAGGTAGCAACCGAGCCATTAGCGCAGTAGAGGCAGCTTTTTCATCGCCTCTTTTAAATGATTTTGATTTAAAATCTGCAAAAAACATTCTTGTAAATATTACCTCTAGCAATACAAATGGCCTTACAATGGCAGAACTCTCGCAAATCATGGCCTACATTGGTGAATTCACCGGAGGAAATGCCGAGAATTTCAAACGAGGCGTAGTTTGCGACCCAGACATAGGAGACTCTATTAGCGTAACGATTGTTGCGACTGGTTTTGAAATGGACTCTTTGCCTCAAATATCTAGCGATGGAGGTAAGATAGTAGTTACACATGTTCTTGGAGATGAAGAAGTGACAAGCAATAATTCAGAAAAAAAAGAGAGCTCAGAGGTAATAATAAATAACCCCGTAAGCTTTACTCCTCGTCAAAAAGTTCAATCTGCCTCGGCAAATACACAACATTCTGAACCAATTAGAAAGAAAGAGAAGCCCACACTTATCATCGAAAAAGGCGAAGATATAACTCGCTACGAGGCTCAACCAGCCTACGTGAGAAAGCAGCTGAAAATAAAAGAGCAAGAAGGCCTACAAACTAAAGATAATAGAGAGAGTAGCACCTTCAAAATAGAGGAAAATAATGGCAAACAGCAATTATTATCAGACAACTCTTACATCCATCAAGACCAAGATTAAAATGGAAAGAAAAACTAGAGTGAGATTTGCACCAAGCCCAACAGGGCCATTGCATATGGGAGGAGTAAGAACAGCCCTTTATAACTATCTTTTTGCAAAACAGAAAGATGGTGTATTTATTCTAAGAATTGAAGATACAGACTCTCAAAGATTTGTACCAGGAGCAGAAGAGTATATTATAGAATCACTAGCATGGTGTGGAATATCTCCACAAGAGGGTGTAGAAAATGGGAAAATGATAACCG
>CAZHHY010000060.1:0-10453 GCA_964532375.1 uncultured Muribaculaceae bacterium | reverse complement strand
TTGTTGAATCTTTATCTACAGGAAAAAGAAATATGTATGGGATGAATGCTAGACTAACCTCACTCTCAGATATCTCTATTTATACAGCAGACGAAGAACTTCCTTTGTTTAAAGTACTTGAAAGTATGAGAGAAACTCTAGGAGAGAGCGATGCTCCAAATTCTAAATCTAAGCCAGATTCTCTCAAAGAATTCTTTAATACAGTAATTCCAGAATATGACCGAGATCGCTTTTATGTCTCTCATATGAAGAAAATAGTTGAGTGGTATAATGAGCTTAAAAAACATGCTTCTCTTGACTTTGAAGTAGCGCAAGAGAGTGAAGAGGCTCAAGATAAAGAAGAAGAGAAAGTCAATTAATGATTAAAACAATACAATTAATTACTCTTGGATGCTCTAAGAATAGAGTAGATTCAGAACATCTTCTAAGGCAAATATTTAAAGCAGGCATTGAAATTATTCCAGATGGTAAAGATTTATCTATTTCTAAGCCCGATGCCGTAATTTTAAATACCTGTGGGTTTATTAAAGACGCTAAAGAAGAGTCTATTGAAGCTATTTTACAAGCTGTAGAGGCCAAGAAACTCAATTATACTAAAAATGTGTTTGTTTTTGGCTGTTTATCTCAAAGATACAGAGAAGAATTAAAAGAAGAGATTCCAGAGGTAGATGCTTTTTTTGGTGCGTTCGATGCTAAGTCTGTACTCGAAGCAGTTGGCCCTAATTGGGATAACTCTCTAAATAATAGTAGATACCTCACTACTCCTGCCCACTATGCCTATCTTAAGATTTCTGAAGGTTGCGACAGAGTTTGTTCTTATTGCTCTATACCCCTAATTAGAGGGAATCATATTTCGGTACCTATAGAAGATTTGTTAGATGAGGCTAAGTTCCTTGCCCAAAATGGAGTTAAAGAGCTCATTGTAATTGCTCAAGACACTACTTATTATGGGGTAGATCTATATAAAGAGCGTAGGCTTGCCCACCTTCTAGAGAAATTATGCGAAGTGCCAGGTATAGAGTGGGTAAGACTTCTTTATAGTTATCCAGCCTCTTTTCCCGAAAGTGTTTTAGATGTTATTGCCTCTAATCCAAAAATGTGTAAGTATATAGATATTCCATTGCAACACATTAACGATAAGGTACTCTCAAATATGAGAAGATCTATAGATGGTTATACAACTAGGAAGCTTGTAGAGAGCTTTAGAGAAAAGGTGCCCGGTATAGTTTTAAGAACCACTATGATAGTTGGCCACCCTGGCGAAACAGAAACAGCTTTTAAAGAGCTGTGTAGTTTTATATCGGAAGCTAAATTTGAAAGATTAGGAGCTTTTACCTATTCACAAGAAGAGGGCACTTGGGGTGCAAGTAACTTGAAAGACTCAATTTCTGAAAGGGTCAAACAAGAGAGGAACGAGCAGCTAATGGAAATTCAATCTAAAATTTCTTATAACTACAATCTTTCCAGAAAAGGGAGTAGAGAGAGAATTTTAATTGATTCATTCTTAGATGGAGTATATGTTGGAAGAAGTATGAGCGAAAGTCCCGAGGTTGATGGAGAGATACTTGTTGGGGCACATAGTTTATCTAATGGGAATGTAACTAAAAATATTATTGGTACATTTGCAAATGTACTAATAGAAAATGCCGATGAATATGATTTATCGGCTATATTTGTTTAAGAAAATTTATTTTAATATTTAGAATCATGAAATTACTCGAAGGAAAAGTTGCATTAATAACAGGCGCAGCTAGAGGAATAGGTAAAGCAATTGCAGAAAAATATGCCCAACAAGGCGCTAATATAGCATTTACAGACCTTACAATAGGAGAAAATGCATTAGAAACCAAGAAAGAACTTGAAGCATTTGGTGTTAAGGTCCTTGCAATAGCTTCTAATGCTGCCTCTTTTGACGAGGCTCACAATGTTGTAGAAGAGGTTGTTAAAGAATTTGGCAAGTTGGATATATTAGTTAATAACGCAGGTATAACCAAAGATGGTCTTATGATGAGAATGTCAGAGGAGCAGTGGGATATGGTTATAAATATTAACTTAAAGAGTGCTTTTAACTATGTTCATGCAGTTACCCCTGTTATGATGCGTCAGAGAAGTGGAGCTATTATTAACATGAGTTCTGTAGTTGGAGTAGGCGGTAATGCTGGTCAATCAAACTACTCTGCATCAAAAGCTGGTATGATTGGTTTAACTAAATCTATTGCACAGGAGTTAGGATCAAGAGGCGTTAGGTCAAATGCAGTAGCACCTGGGTTTATCATTACAGAGATGACAGGTAAACTTCCCGATGAGGTAAGAAAGCAGTGGGCAGAAAAGATTCCGCTTAGAAGAGGTGGTACTCCAGAAGATGTTGCCAATATTTGTCTGTTTTTGGCATCTGATTTGTCATCATATGTTACAGGTCAAGTGATTTCTGTTTGTGGTGGTATGAAGATGTAACAATTTATTAATTTTAATCTCTTAAATTATGAAGAGGTTCTTGTCATTGGTTTGTGTAGGGGCGCTTTTGTGCTCTTGTTCGCTGTCGCAAAATAGCGACGTTGCTCCTGTAAAGAGGCTGAAAATTATGATCCAGACAGATTTTGAAGGGGTCACTGGGGTAGTAAACTTCAATGAAATCTATCCTGGACATGAACATTTTGACAGGAACTGTAAAATATTAACTCGAGAGGTAAATGCTGCTATTGAAGGTGCCGTTGCAGCTGGCGCTACCGAAATTGTTGTTAGAGATGGCCATGCAGGTAATATAAATGTAGACCCCGTGCTACTTGATAAAAGAGCTAGGCTAATAAGGGGCCGTTTGCCTGGTACTGCTCACACAATGGTTTTAGGTATAGACTCTACTTTTGATGCTCTCCTTTTTATAGGAGCCCATGCTAGAGCAGGTGTACAAAATGGGACATTGTCTCATACTATGTCTCTAGATGTTTTAGACTTTAGAATAAATGATAAACCTCTATTTGAGGCTGCTTATAATTCACTTTATGCTGGTCTGTTTGGTGTTCCCGTAGTATTTCTTGCTGGAGACGATGCTGCCTGCAGAGAAGCAATCGAAAACTTTGGAGTGGTAGACACTGTCGTTACAAAATACTCTTTTGGGAGGACATGTGCAATGAGTAAATCTCCCGAAGTTGTTTATGGAGAAATTAGAGAGAGTGTAAAGCATGCTCTTAATAACCTAAACAATGCCGTTGTTTTTAAAATGGACCCTCCATACAAAATGGAACTTTGGGTAAAAACAGATTCAACAGAGAAGTATGTTATTCGTACATCCGATACATTAGAGGTGGTTATGAAAAAATTTTGGGAATATTTATAAAATATGAAAAATAGATTACATATAATTAAAGCAACGGTTCTGCTTATAATGATTGTGTCGCTCTATTCTTGCGGCCCTGTAGTAAATATGCTAAATATAGAGAGCCGTGTGCCAGCAAAATATCCAATAGCTCTAGAGAATAGATCTATTGCATTATTTGTTTCGGCAGACACCTCTATAAATTCTGGCAATTACTTGTATCAGAACGATTCTGTGCGGATGGTTGCTCTAGCAACAGGTATGGCACAAGAGTTGGAAAAGAAACTTACTCTAGACGAGGGTGCTGTTTTTGTATTTAATCATTACCCTGGAAAAGAAAGGGTATATGACATGCGATATATTCAAGATCTTTCGTTTATATCTAATTCCGACGTTGTTGTTATTATGGACTCTTTAAGGATAGGAGTTCCTAAGCTAGTAGAAAATTTAGCAATCTCTACAAAAGAACAGTTTGGAAGTTACTTTATTTATTCACCAATCTTTACAGACACTAAAGTGTTTGATGGGACCACTGCAAATTTACTTGCTCACATAAAACAAAATGACACTATCTACTGGGAGTTATTGTCTAGGAACGATATACGTGAAGTAGCAATGATACATACGGTAAAAAGTTCTACCGAAGCTATCGCTAAAAATATTGGCGAAGAGATAGTCAATAAAATGTTTCCTTCGTGGGTAGAGCAACAACGTACTCTTTTTGTCTTTTCAAAAAGAGAGTGGTCTAAAGCTCATAACTATGCTGTAGAGTTTAAGTGGAATGAGGCAATGGAAATTTGGCTCAACCTTACCTCTAGTAAATTAGCGATAGAGTCTGCAGGTGCTGCCTTTAACATGGCAGTGGCTTGTGAACTCACAGATAGGTTAGATCTTGCTCGTGAATGGATAGAGCTTGCATACAAAAGCTACCCTAATCTGCCTGGAGTAGTTAGTTACAAACAGTTTTTGAAGGAGAAAATTGAAATCAAATAGATCTAAATCCGATCCTGAAACTCTCAGAGAAAAAAGAGAGGCCTCAATTAGACGGCATCGCAAAACCATTCTTTTTAATGATAAAGAGTTGGAGGCGTTAGATCTTTATTGCAAAAAATATAAGGTTCAATCTAAGACTAAGTTTTGCAGAGAGGCTATAATATCTACAATATTAAAGCAATTCGAAGAAGATCACCCTAGGTTATTTTAAAGAATTGGTTGTTTTAAAAAAAGGTGGGTCTGTAAGCCGGATTCTGTTCTCTTTTTAAAGAGCCTCTACCATCTATCTGATGCAGCCTACCCCTCGGCATCGGGCGAGCAGCCCTCAATCGCCGGTGTATGTGGCCTTGCAGGAGACTGTTCGTACCCTCACAGTGTTGCCACAATGAGTCGTGGGCTCTTACCCCACGTTTTCACCCTTACCTCCTAAGAGGTGGTTGTTTTCTGTTACGATTTGCCTAAAGTTACCCCCAGCTGTGCTTTCCACAGAGTCTTGCTCTTTCCTGTCCGGACTTTCCTCCCCCAGAAAAATGGAGGCGGCAGAGCGACCCACCTTTAACTACAAAGATAAGAAAAGAAAGTATACAAATTTTTTATATCTTTGCACTGCATTAACAAATGCTTGGGGGTGCCCTTTTTGGGCTGAGAACATACCCTTTTCACCTGATCGAGGTAATGCTCGCGAAGGGAAAGCTTGTCTCGATATTTGTACCCCCCTGCAGTAAAATAATTTTTTATGAAACAATTAACTTTATTTTGCGGGGTTTTTTTATTTTTCTTTTTGATCCCTTTCACAAAATTACATTCGCAATCAGAAAAAAACAGTATTAACAAATTAGATAGCGTTGTTGTAGAGGCGTATAGAGCTGGAAAAAATACTCCTGTGACACACTCGGCAGTTAGTCTAAAAGAGTTAAAACAGAGCTCTCCTGTGCACTCTGTGCCAATGATCCTCTCTATGATGCCATCTGTTGTATCCTCTACCGAAGGAGGTAATGGCCTAGGTAATTCCTCTTTACGTATAAGGGGAAGCGAAGCTACTAGAATTAACGTAACCCTAAATGGAGTTGCACTAAACGATGGTGAATCACAAGAGGTGTTTTGGGTTAATATTCCTGCTTTTCAAAGCTTTTTGCAAGACATTCAGGTTGTTAGGGGTGTTGGAACTTCTGTAAATGGTTCTGGTGCGTTTGGGGCAAGTATTAATATGAGAACTATGTTTACTCCAGCAAATCCATATGGGATGGCCGAGTTTGGGGTTGGAAGTTATAATACTATGTTGAGCACAGTAGGAGCAGGTACAGGCAGAATGGCTAATGGGATCTCTGTAGATGTTAGATTTTCACATAATAGTGGCGATGGCTATATAAGAAATGCCAAGACAGATTTGAAATCTTTGTATGCATCGGTTGGTTGGTACAATGGTAGCAACGCTTTAAGAGTTAATTATATTATGGGAGATCAATCTTCTGGTATTACTTGGGAAGGTATCTCTCGCGAGCAGGCTCATAAAGACCGCCGCTTTAATCCGGCAGGCATGTGGTTAGATGCTGCAGGGAATGTTCGTTATTATGATAATGAAACAGACAACTTTACTCAGCACCATATTCAGGGGCACTATACTCATAGTTTCTCTCCATCGTTGGTACTAAGTTCTACTTTGCACTTCACAAAAGGAGATGGCTATTATGAAAATTACAAGGCAGATAAGAAATTTTCTGATTATGGCTTGCCAAATCAAATTATTAAAGAGACAACTTACAAAAAATCCGATATAATAATTAGACAAGGTATAGATAACAATTATGTAGCTTTTAATGCTAATCTAGCATATAATTCAGAGTTAGTTAAAAATACCACTAGTCTCTCTTACTCCTATCATGATGGAGATCACATTGGAAAGGTAATATGGAGTATGTACAACAATAATATTCCAAAAGATTACCAATGGTATGATAATTATGGCTTTAAATCAGATTTTTCGGTTTTTAATAAAGTCGAAATTAATGTAGAAGAAAAATTAGTTCTCTTTGCCGACTTGCAATTTAGAAGAGTAGATTTTACATTAAGAGGAGACGATAAAGACTTTGTTGCTATGGATTGGAGCGATAATTATAACTTTTTTAATCCAAAAGGTGGCCTTACTTTGAATTTAAATAATAGTAATCAATTTTATGCTTCGGTAGCAGTAGGCCGTAAAGAGCCAGGTAGATCAGATATTAAAGAGTCTATCAAAGCGGGTAGGGCAAATGAGATTTTACCAGAGAGAGTAATTGACTATGAAGCAGGGTATAAATATAGCTCAAATAAACTTTCAATGAGTGCCAATCTCTACTTTATGGAGTATAAAGACCAACTTATTCCTACAGGCAAACTTAGCGAGACTGGCTATGTTATTAAAGAGAATGTGAAAAGTTCCTATAGGCGTGGGCTAGAAATTATTGCAGCATGGAAACCTGTAAGGGTTCTATCTCTTAATAGTAATTTAACGCTAAGTACCAATAAAATAGATAATTACACTCAATATTTAGATCTGTTTGCAATGGATTGGAGCAAAGAGGGCCAAAAGGAACTCTTTTTTAAAAAGAGAGATATATCATTTTCTCCTTCGGTAACTGGTATGGCTGCGCTCTCTTTTTATCCCACAGTAACTTCTTCTATCTCACTTATGGGCAAATATGTTGGGAAACAATTTTTGGATAATACATCTGATAATAACCACTCTATTCCATCTTACTTTGTCTCTTCATTATCTGCATCAAAATCTTTTGAAATTAAGAGTGATAGGTTTATTGATATTCAATTTTTTGTAGATAACCTATTTGATCATAAGTACTTTTCGAATGGATGGATATATAAAGCTCAATTTACAGATGGGTCTAAATATATAGAAGAGGGTATTTACCCACAGGCAGGAATTAACTTCACTGCAAAAATTTCTTTACGTTTTTAATATTGCAATTATGAACTATGCCGAGATTTTTGGTGCACTAAGCGGTTTCCTATATGTTTTTCTAGAGATAAAACAGAATAGATATATGTGGATTGTTGGGGGAGTCTCGGCATTGGTTTATACTATTATCTTTTTGAATTCTGCTCTTTTTGCCTCTGTGGGGTTACAAATGTGGTACGTTGGGGCTAGTTTGTATGGGTGGGTTAAATGGAGAAACCAAAGCCAAAATATTGGGTCAGATGAGCCTCTTGTAGTTGCACTTAATAAACAAAAAGCAATTTGGTCTAGCATTTTATCTCTGTTAGGATTCTTTCTGTTATGGTTTGTTTTATCTAGATTCTCTACCGATCCTATGCCTGGGATAGATGCATTTATAGCTTCTTTAAGTATGCTTGCAACCTATTGGGTAGCCAATAAGTTTATCCAACATTGGATTTTATGGATTGTAATAGACCTTTTTGCAGCCTATATGTACTTTACCCAAGGGCTTTATATTACTGTTCTACTGTATATTGCATATACTCTTGCAGCAGTTGCTGGCCTCTATCATTGGAGAAAATTTCGTAAGGTTTTGGTTTAGCTTTAAAAATGCGTAATTTTGCCCTCACTAAAAAATTGAAATATGCGTTTAATTGCAGATAGTGGGTCTACAAAAGTAGCTTGGAGAGCCATTCATAGTAATGGATTGGTACAAGAGATTACAACAGCTGGAATAAATCCTTTTTTTCAGACAGAAGAACAGATTGTTAATGAATTAAAAGAGCATTTACTACCCCATATAGGAGCAGAGGTAAATGAGATACATTTTTATGGAGCAGGAGTCTCTACTCCAGATCAGGTAAAAACGCTTCAGAGCTGTTTTAATGCAATTTTCCCAAATGCAACAACTAGCGCTTATACAGATCTTTTAGCAGCTGCAAGAGCGTTATGTGGCAATAAACCAGGTATTGCTGGGATTATGGGAACAGGAGCAAATTCATGCTTTTATGACGGGAAAGAGATTATAGACAATGTTCCTGCGTGTGGCTTTATACTAGGAGACGAGGGAAGCGGAGCCGTATTAGGTAAGAAATTGATATCGGATTACTTTAAGAGACAGCTTCCAGCCGATATTAAAGCCTTGTTCGATCAAAAATACAATCTAACCTATGGCCATATTGTAGCTAAAGTATATAAAGAGCCTTTTCCAAACAGGTATCTTGCAACATTTTCACTTTTTATAAACGAAAACAAGAGCCATCCTTATATTGCTAATTTGTTAAGAGTTAGTTTCGAAGAGTTTTTTACCAGAAATATAATGCATTACGATTACCAAAATTACCCTGTAAATTTGGTTGGGTCTGTTGCATACAATTATAGTGATATATTAACCGAAGTAGCAAATAAGTTAGGAATCAAAATAGGTGTTATTATTCAATCACCTATAGATGGCCTTGCCAATTATCATAAGTCTATTTAAAAAATAAGTTATGACAACAATTACAGAGCAAACCTCAAACTATAATAATTTAGATAAAATGTCTACGTTAGATCTTCTTGTGAATATGAATAAAGAAGATAAAGCAGTTCCCATTGCAGTAGAGAAATGTATTCCCACTATAGAGAAATTGGTGAACAAAATTGTAGAGAATCTAGAGAAGGGCGGCCGCATTTTTTATCTTGGAGCAGGAACTAGTGGTAGATTGGGTATTTTAGATGCATCTGAAATACCACCAACATTTGGAGCACCATACGATCTTGTAATTGGGCTAATAGCAGGTGGCGATTCAGCCATAAGAAGAGCTGTAGAATCTGCCGAGGATAATTGGGAGGGTGGATGGAAAGATTTACAAGAGTATAATCTAACCCAAAACGATGTGATTATTGGAATAGCAGCATCTGGTACTACTCCATACGTTATTGGTGCTGTTAAAGAAGCTCGTTCTAGAGGTCTATTAACTGCCTGTGTAACTTGTAATCCTAATAGCCCTCTATCAAAAGAGGTGGAATTTCCAATAGAGGCCGTTGTTGGGCCCGAGTTTGTAACGGGTAGTACAAGAATGAAAGCGGGTACAGCTCAAAAACTTGTCCTAAATATGATTACTACAACTACCATGATTAAATTGGGCCGAGTTAAAGGCAATAAAATGGTAGATATGCAGCTAACTAATTTAAAGTTAGTAGATAGAGGCACAAGAATGATAATGGAAGAAGCCACTATTACAGATTATGAAATGGCTAAAGAATTGCTCCTAACTCATGGTTCTGTTAGGAAAGCAGTTGCTTTCTATCAAAAAAATAAATAATTTATTACTCTGATTGCTAATGATAAAGAATAACCTTACTTCTTCTTTACTCTCCAATGCTGTAGATGAATTGGCATCTCTTCCTGGCATTGGAAGAAAAAGTGCATTAAGGTTCGCTTTGCATCTTCTTAAACAACCATCTGAAAACGTAAACAGGTTTGGTAAATCTATTATTCAAATGAGAGAAGAGATAAAATATTGTTCTCTCTGTAATATGATTTCTGATACCCCAATATGTTCTATCTGTTCCAATAAGCGAAGAGATAGCTCATTGATATGTGTGGTAGAGAGTATTAGAGATGTAATTAGTATAGAAAACACAGGCGAGTTCAATGGTTTGTATCATGTATTGGGAGGGATTATCTCGCCTATGGATGCTATATCTCCATCTGACCTTGCTATTGACTCTCTTGTAAAAAGAGCATCTGAGGGTGAGGCTAAGGAAATATTCTTAGCTTTGAGCACTACTATGGAGGGGGAAACAACTTCGTTTTACATATATAAGAAAATTTGTAACTACCCAGTTAAAATTAGTACTATAGCAAGAGGGGTTGGCTTTGGAGACGAACTCGAATATACAGACGAGCACACTCTGGGTAGATCAATTATGAATAGGCAACCATTTATTCCATCAAATTAATAATTATTACTATGCACGCATTCCCACTATCGTGGCTTTTGACAGCCTTTGTCGTCTATACATGTTTATTGTTTTTTGTATCGTGGCTAACATCTAGAAAGGCCGATTCAGGTTCCTATTTTCTAGGAAACAAAAAATCTCCATGGTACATTGTAGCATACGGTATGGTAGGAACCTCTATTTCTGGAGTAACTTTTATTTCGGTACCAGGTAATGTTCTTAATCAAAACTTCTACTACATGCCTCTTGTATTAGGGTTTGTACTAGGA